>JBDHXS010000005.1:0-31210 GCA_039810845.1 Runella sp.
CTGGCCCGTCCCATCCAACGGAATGGCTACTGGCAACGACTGCAACGGATTGTTTTTAAGCTGGGCTAACACTTTATTCTGCCGCTCCAGCGCTTCAAACAATGCTTTGGCTTCTTTTGCTTCTTGGGTTAAATCGGCCGTTGGAATTTGAGTAGGCGAAAGGGCGTTAGCAATTTCCACGGCATTAGGCGCGCTGAGGCTTTTATTGAGGGCTGCTTCCAACGCCAGCATGGTTTTGCGCTGACTTTCACCGCCACTGGTCGTAGTGGGGTCGTTGCCTGCGTAGGTAGCCAACGAAGCCAGTGTCAGCCAACTAAAGAAGAGTACCTGTATTTTATTTCGAGCAAACATAACTTCAAGAGATTATCGGGCGTTGGGCAGTTATAAAAAGAGTTGAGGTAAAAGCAATCCCTGAACTTCATTGGGAAACTTACGTCCTCCAAAATTTTGGATGTATGTACCCAAACGATCCATGTTTCGTTGGGTTTCATTCGACTGAGCGGTTAATTTGGTTCTCATTGTTTGCAGCTGGGTTCGCTGCTGGTTGGGCAGGTTTTTCGCCAACTCACCGTTGAGCACTTGGATACTTTCTTGAAGTAATACATGCTTGGCCTTCAGCAAATTTAGGAGGATAGGTAAAGACGTAGAAATGACCGAAATGTACCTGTAGGCAGTGGTATAGCTCAATTGTTGCTTACTTTGGTCATGAAACTGATTGGCCAGCACTTTGAGCGAATCGGTTCTTACCCCAAGTGAAATCAATTGCTGATTGGTGATGTCTTCTTCCCCAACTGCATTTCCCGAACTCAGGAGTTTGATGCGATGGTTGGTTACTTCCCCCGTCAAATACCCTGAAATCAGCTCGTTGTATTGATTGATTTTAAAATCGGCAGAATAATAAAGCTTGACGTCAGTCGTACCTCCGCTCGGTGTTTTGATGAGGGCCTTGACGTATTCGTCTGATACCACAACCACATCCGTTCCACCTGCATGAAGGGTATCGCCCAGCACAATTGCGTTGGTTTTGGTATCGGTTGGGTTGACGCGCGGGTTTTGGCAAGTAGCCACCAAAGGGTTAGGGTTATCTTTACGACTTTTCCCCGCCAACAGCCCAAGGTAATCTTCGTTGTCACGCGTGATTCCGTAGATGGTGATTTTCGACCAATCAATCGGCGGTAGTGTAACCAAGCCCGAAAAAAGCGATGCCTCACCAGTGACGCCAGTAATTCCACTCACCCGAAAGGTATAACTTGATTTAACGTCGCTTACGGCGTTGATTTTTCCCGCATAGGTATTTTCTCCTACTTTTTGGAGATAGGGGTTAGATAAACTAAAATATGGAAAAGACGCTTCCTGTGCATCGGTCGTTCTTTTGTAAAATACCTCAAATTGGGCGTGCCGCTCGATGCCTTTCCAAGTAATCAGCGGCTTGGCGTCGTTTCCCCATCGGGCCGAAAGAATGACAGGCGCACGATTCTTTTCACCATAATGAAAAATGCCCACTTCGCTGTAGCCGTCGTTCCGAAAAATACCAATCTCTTCAAATCCTTTTTTGGCCACCGCCCGCACTCTAAAGCCATAGGTACGCCCTGCGATGAGCGGAGGAAGGGTCGGGCCGTACAAAAAAGAAGAATTGAGCGTCGTGGTTCGGTAGTAAGGGGGCTGGGATAGAAACAGGTTTTGTAAATTTCCGTTGAAATTATCGGGCACCAACAATTCCGTCAGCACAAACTCATATTCAACTGTATTGGCCTGCCGATGGCGCGGCGTCCACTGAAAAACCAAGTTTTGTGGATTTTGTATCTTTTGAATGCTTTCGTTCTGCGGCTGTACCAACAGCGGCGGGTCGTTCACAATGAGCCAAACGGGCGGGAGTTGTTCCGATTTGGAAAGGGGTTTATTGGTCAACGCATCCATGATTTCAACCGAAAATGTATAAATACCTTCGGGTAGTGGTAGGGCATACGAAAACGGGTTCATACCCAGATTCATCCACTCAAAATATTTCCCAAAGTCGGCTTGGGTGAAAGTTTGAACAATGCCAGGAGTCAGGGTAAAAATGGGCATATTTACCCGAAAAGAAGGATTTCCGACGGTCATCCGATTGCTTGAAATACGAAAACGAAAATAAATCTGCGTAGGGCCTAAGTTCAAGTCCCGAAGTAACACTTTGAGCGTCAAGTTTTGACCCACAGGATTGGCATAATCCGACAAGAAAATGGGGTAAGGTGGTTTGGAATAAAAAGTTGCCTGTACTGGAAAATGCTGCGCCATCGTTTTTGCCAGCGGCAGAAAGACCAGTGCCATGAGTACGATATATCGAATAGTTTTCATTTCCTGATTGATTAAAAACGATTGATGTAGCCCACTGTTGCCGACACATACGTGCGCCCCGCCAATGTAGAACCCGACACTTGCGTGAAGCCCAGATTGGCCGAGAGGCTATTTTTTTTGTCCCAATTATACTGGGCGCTTTCGCGAAGATTAAAAGCCCCCGCGCTCGTTTCTAATGTCGCATCTTTTGAATAGATGTACGACAAGGCGGTGTTGGTCGTCAGTTTACTTTGTAAAAACCCTTTTTGGACATGAAACAACGGTCCCACCGAAAAGGAGTTCTGGGTACCAATGGAATTAAAACTTGTGTTGACCCCTACCCCAATGCTTTGGGCTTTTTGGGGTAATTGATAGTTGTAGGTAATGTCAGAATTGATAAAACCCGATTGTTGCCCCACGCGCACGACATCGCCCTGCTTAGCAACGGACTGCATTTGAGAAACATTGACGTTGATGGTTTGCACTCTTGTTTCAGTTTGAGACAACGTATAATTGACAAATGCTGAAATATTCTGATTGATTTGGCGGTAATTAAGCGTATCTAATTGTTCAAAAGGGTTCAATCTTCTGATTTCGTCAAAGGCTGTTCTCACAAACGAATAGGAGGTGAAATTGGAAAATGTGAGTCCTGCGTTTAAGCGTTGGGAAGGTGAAAACATGAGGTTCGCCATCCCGACCACGCGTCGTTGCCCCGACGATTTTTGGCGGGCAATGTCGTCTTGCTGAAGACCCAAACTACCCGACAAGTTGACTTTTCCCGACCACAGGCTTTGGCTGTATTTAAGGGTAAGGTTCTCAAAATCATTGACAAAATAATAACCACCCAAGGTAATGTAGTCAGGATCGACTTTTTGGTATTCGATGCCGATAATGCCGTTGGATTTACTTAGATTGTAATTTATCCCGAAACGGTAACTATTATACGACTGCCCCAAAGATGATTTGTTTATCAGCCAACCCGAAATTGATTTTTGACGGGCGATGCCACTGCTATCAGGCTGATTGGTATCGGCATTAAGCGAACTGGAATGATAGGCGGCACTCACCTCTAATTTCCGAAAAATCATGGTACTGAATTCTAAGCCCACCACCATGTTCTCTTTCGGTTGGGGGCGAAGTGGCTCAGAAAGATGCGCCAACGAATTAGGCTTGTCTGCCGCATTAAAAAGGCTCAAGCCAAGGGTAAAATGATCAGATTTATATACCGTTTTGACACCCATCCCCATGCGCCGATAGGTAGGAAGTTGTTGAAGCTCTGAATTGCCATCGGTCGCTTTAAAAAGTCGTCCGTACATGGCACTGACGCTCCACCGATTGGGCGTGAGGGTCAAGCCCACCCCCTGAAACTGATGCCCACTGAGCGAATAGGGAGAAAAAGACATAAAGCAAGTCCCTATTTCTGCCGAAATCCATTGATACGAAGGCCGAAACGTGACGAAGTTGAAGGAGAAAGGCTGACTGTACGTAAACTTCCGATTGGAGTAATTGATACTCAACGGAAGGTTAAAATTTCGGTAACTTACATTAAGATTTCCGCTCAAAAACAAGCTAATGGGAGGAATATTAGCTGCTTGACTATGGTTATAGACCACATTGCCACTAAGACCACCACTCACTTTCACTTTATTATCCCTGCCTTGTAAAGCACCTAAATCAATGGTTTGGCCAAAGCTGCCAAACCCACTGACCAGCCAAAAAGAAATAACAGAGAAAGTACATAGTTTATTCATAACTCAGCAAGGATAGGGTAATGGGCAAGCAGAAGCATGTCGGTATCTTCTATATTGCAAAGCTATCGCTTACTCTTTCGATGATACTATCACAAAAATGTCATTTTGTATAGTTATATTGCATTGGAAAAAGAGGTCATTTATTTGCCTGTTTTTGTCCAGAAAAAAGCAATTAATGGAGTGTCGTTTTGTGTAAATATGTTGCATTTTTGTTTTTTACTGCTAACCCATGCGATGTTTTAAATTCTTTTTGGTATTGTTATCTGCTGTGTCTGGGTGGGCACAAATCATGCCCAAACCGCTGCAGGTTATTTCGGTCGAAGGGCATTTTTTTGGTGGAGCTGATATTACAAAAGACCGATCAGGTCACTATTGGTTTGCGGGCAGAAAAGGAATGTGTCGGTACGATGGCAAACAGACCCGTATTTTTAGAGACCCACTTGCGGATAAGGATGAGTTTTACACCAAAGCCCGGGCCACGTCCGACGGAAAAGTATGGTTCAAAACCAGCAACGGAAATTCTCTTTCTTATTTTGATCCTAAGCGTCAACAAATTGTCCGAATTCCAGATAGTGTTTCGCTCATTAAAAACTATTTGGCTAAATATGGATGTACATTTTTACATCCCGATACAAAGGGAATTTTATGGATTGGTTTGAAAGAAATTGGACTTGTGCGTTTTGACCCTTCAACCTACGTTGTTGAACGTATCACTAATAAAAAAATAGATGTAAACGCTATCGCCGAGGATGCCTTTGGAAACTTATGGTTGGCTACTAATCAGGGTGTGCAGAAGTACAGTCAGATATCAGGAAAGTTTACCGTTTTTTTGCATGACCCTCTTGATGGGGAATCACTTAGCAATAACCATCCTTTGAGTGTGAACATTCGGAAGAACGGCGATGTATTGGTGGGTTTTCCGAATTTGGTCAATATTCTCACGCCCTCCACTGGGAAGGTAAAACACATTCCGTTGCATTCAATGCCCGAAAACAATGGAGTAATTAACTTTTCTCACGACAATGAAGGGAACGATTATTTTGCACACGGTTATTTAGTGTATCGTTATAATGACCGAGAGGGGTTGTTACGAATGGATTTAACCCCTTCGGGGCGTCTTGCTTTGGCAATGACTGTTGATGAACAGAATCGTTTGTGGGTGGGTAATGCTAAATTTGTCAGAGTATATGACCTAAACCAAACACAGCGTACTCAGTTGTTTCATCCGATTACTATCACCATAAACGGTAGTGTTATCAAAGACAATACCGAGAAATATTCCTACATACGTGATAATAAAGGGATTCCCGTAGTCACTATTCAAGAAGGGGATAATATTATCATTTATAGTGCGCCGGCAGCCCCTGCCAAACTATATGAATACAAGCAATATTTGGGAGGTACGGAAGACACAGGGCTGACTTTTTCTACAATAGCCAATCGGGTAACCTACAATGATATGGAGGCAGGCGTGTATGAGTTTACCACAATAAATCGTGCTTCGACCAAGCAGTGGACGAAGGCGGGTTACCTTAAAATTATTGTGATCAGGCCTTTTGGAAACAGTGGTGGGCAATTCTTCTGTACGTAGTTTTAGGATTTATTATTGTGTTTTTGGGTACAAGAGAGTGGCAAAAGCGCCGTAAACTCCGAAAAGAACTTCGTCAAAGACAGCAGGAAACCGAAGTACTACGGCGGGTAGATGAAATGAAAACCCATTTTTTTTCTAACCTTACGCACGAATTTCGTACGCCACTTACGCTCATTCTCAATGCTGCCGAGCAATTGGAAAATACAGTTGCAGAACCAATAGCGCAAACTCGGGTCAAAGCCATTCAGCAAAATACCCATCAATTGCTGCGCCTGATTAATGAAATGCTGGATTTGACCAAAAAAGATGCTGGTAAACTGGAAATCAATGAAGCGATTGGTGACCCTATGGCACAATTAGCCCAAATCGTACGGGCATTTGAGGGTATAGCTGAAAAAAAACAACTCACCTTAGCTTTTGCTGCTGAAGATTTGGGGCGTGATTATTTTTTTGACCGCGATAAACTCGAAAAAATAGTCTATAACCTCCTTTCTAATGCTATCAAGTTTACCCCAGAGGGCGGTAAAGTGACAGTGAATGCGCATATATCGCCGCAAAATGTATTTTTTCTGAAGGTCAATGACACGGGAATTGGAGTAGCTTCTGAGAAATTGCCGTATATATTCGAGCGTTTTTATCAGGTGGATGCTTCCTCTACCAGACAATATGCAGGTACTGGTATCGGGTTGGCGTTGGTAAAAGAATTGGTAGAAATGATGGGAGGGACTATCAAAGCCGAAAGTATTTTGCATTTGGGAAGTTCGTTTGTTGTAGAGATTCCTCTGAAAGAAGCCTCTCCCCAAAATGGCAAGGCAGAAACAATTTCTTTTGAACTGACTCCTACTTTTCTAAACGGGAGTCAAAACAGCGACAGTACGCCTTTGCCCTCCGTCGATACACCACATATCTTGGTTATTGAAGACAACGAAGAATTGCGTCATTTTTTGGTAGAAAGTTTGCAAGAAACCTATCAAGTGAGAGCCGCAGCCAATGGCCGAGAAGGAATAAAGCTTGCCTTGGAATACCTGCCAGATGTAGTGATTACCGACGTAATGATGCCCTTGGCCGATGGATATGAAGTGATTCAAACTCTCAAAAACGACGAGCGTACCAGCCATATCCCCGTGATTGTACTATCGGCAAAATCATCTTTTGATAGCAAGCTAAAAGGACTTTCATTTGGGGCTGATGAATACATGAGTAAGCCTTTTAGTCTCACCGAATTGCGTATTCGCGTAAAAAATACCATTGCTGCGCGTCAGAAACTACTTCTAAAAATAGCGGCTTCTGCGCCAATTACGCCTGAAATGACGGATTCTGTGGCCCCGATTTTAATCGAAAAAGAGCAATTGTTCCTCCAAAAAATCAAGAAAATCATTTTGGCAAACTTGGCTGAAGAGTCGTTTGAAATAGAGGGGCTGGCACAAAAAGCCAATTTAAGTCGTTCGCAGTTGTATCGAAAAATTCAAGCCTTGACCCAACAAACCCCTTCCCAATTTATCCATCAGGTACGTTTGGAACGCGCCCATGAATTGCTCAAAGAAGGGAATTTGAATGTAACACAGGTAGCCTACGAGGTAGGGTACAGTTCGCAGTCGTATTTTTCTAAGATGTATCAAGAATATTTCGGCTACTCGCCTAAAAAAGACAAAGTGTAGGCTAAGTTTGTAAACACAACCCATCCAAGATTTACTATCTTTCACTAATGATTATACTGCAAAACGAATTTCTCAAAGCCTCTATTCACCCCAAGGGTGCTGAACTCGTCAGTTTGGTACTACTCGCTTCACAATTGGATTTTATGTGGGAAGGAAATCCTGCTTTTTGGAGCAAACATTCACCCGTTTTATTTCCGATTGTGGGAGGATTGAAAGAAAATACGTATTGCTTTCAAAACAAAGCGTATTCACTTTCTCGTCATGGTTTTGCCCGAGAGAAAACCTTTGTGGTAGAGCAACAGCAAAGCGATTCCGTTACGTTTTTGCTCACACAAGATGAAAATACGTTGTTGGTTTATCCTTTTGAATTTGTATTTCGTGTTCGTTATACGTTGTTAAACAATCAGTTACAAGTAAGTTATCTAATTGTAAACCCAAGCGATACGCCTTTATGGTTTTCGGTAGGAGGACACCCTGCGTTCAAAGTTCCATTAGGATCAGAAACAGAGTATAATGACTATCTACTGCGTTTCAATCAAGCTGAAGATTGGCTTCGTTGGCCTTTAACAGCCGAAGGGTTAATTGAAACTACGCCTATACTTATCGCTGAACAAACAACAGACTTAGCACTTACCAAAGAATTGTTTTACGAAGATGCCCTTGTTTTTAAAAATTGCCATTCTGACAGTGTGGTGCTACATACTCCCAAGTCTTCTCATTCACTTCGTTTTGATTTTCCAGACTTTCCCTATTTAGGTATTTGGGCTTCCAAAAATGCTGATTTCGTTTGTATAGAGCCTTGGTGTGGCATCGCTGACTCGGTCAATCATAACCAAGACATTACCCAAAAAGAAGGAATTATTGAGTTGGAAGGAAAGGCTCAATTTGAACGGAGTTGGACAGTAACGTTGGAGTGATAATTAAGTCGATTTAATTGCAAAGTATTTATCAGGATTGAATAAGCTCTAAGATAATTGGTGTTTTCTACGCCTTTTTTTGTTTAAACTCTTGCAAACATTTACTTTTTCCCTAAGTTTGCCCTTGTAACTATTTAACCTCCTTGTTTACTATGAAAAAATGGATTACTGCACTTTTTGGGCTAACGGCGATAGTATCGTTGGTGGCTCTTACCCCTTCACCAAGCTCGACTAAATCGGCTGACCCTCGTGAAGATAGTCTTGCAGCTGACCGCGCCAAGTATGCTAAAATGGTGAAAGAAGCTATTGCAGGAAAAGAAAAAACAAACGCTGAAGATGTATTTAAAAACATCAAAATCTTCAAAGGTCGCCCTGCAGAGCAGGTAATCGGAATCATGGAAAATGGTTGGAGCAAAGCTTTGGGCGTAAGTTGCAACCACTGTCACGACGTGAAAGACTGGGCATCTGAATCAAAAGGGGATCATGCTATTGCTCGTGAGATGGTAGCTATGGTAGGAAAAATCAATGACGAAGTAATAGCTACGCTACCTTCCTACGCCACCAAAGAACGTAAACCTCGTATTGGTTGTACTACTTGTCATCGTGGAGAAGCTCACCCAGGTCGTCCTAACGGGGCACGCCCAGGTGGACCTCCAAGAAACTAATCATTTGGAAATTACCCAAAAGAAAAGCCGCGTTAGAATGTCTATCGCGGCTTTTCCATTTTCAAATTACTAAATGTTATAAACCCAATACTCTACGATTAAAGGCTTCGTCGGCACCTGTTCCTGCAAAATCATCAAATGCTTTTTCGGTCACTTGGATGATGTGGTCAGCGATAAATGGTGCTCCTTCGGCTGCCCCTTGAATCGGCGATTTGATACAGCATTCCCACTCTAACACCGCCCAACCATCGTAGTTGTACTGCGATAATTTAGAGAAAATTCCGCTAAAATCTACTTGACCGTCGCCCAACGAACGGAAACGACCTGCGCGGTCGGCCCAGCCTTGGAAACCACTGTAAACGCCTTGCTTACCCGTTGGGTTAAACTCAGCGTCTTTTACATGATAAGCAAAAATGCGCTCGTGGTAGAAGTCAATAAACTGAAGATAGTCAAGCTGTTGCAATACAAAGTGGCTTGGGTCGTAGTTGATCCCTGCCCGTGGGTGATTGTCAACCGCTTCTAAAAACATTTCAAACGTAATGCCATCGTGGACATCTTCACCTGGGTGGAGTTCGTAGCCTACATTTACGCCTGCCTCATCGAATGCATCCAAAATCGGTTTCCAACGTTTTCCTAATTCTTTAAAACCTGTTTCTACCAAACCCGCTGGACGCTGAGGCCATGGATACAAGAAAGGCCACAATAAAGCACCTGAAAATGTTACGTGCGATGTCAAGCCGAGGTTTTGAGAAGCCTTTGCCGCCCATTTTAATTGTTGAATAGCCCACTCCGTACGAGCCGCAGGGTTATTACGTACTTCTGGCGATGCAAAACCGTCGAACATAGGATCATAAGCAGGGTGAACCGCTACCAATTGGCCTTGTAAGTGTGAAGACAACTCAGTGATTTCCACGCCGATATCAGCCAATTTTCCTTTGTACTCGTCGCAGTACGTTTTTGACTCAGCAGCAGTTTTGAGGTCGATACAACGCGCATCCCAAGTCGGAATTTGGATTCCTTTGTAGCCCAAATTGGCCATATAAGCTGCAATGGTATCTAACGAGTTGAACGGGGCTTCATCGCCCATAAATTGCGCCAGAAATATGGCAGGTCCTTTGATGGTTTTCATTGATTTGAATAAGTAAAAGACTATAATTTGGTATTTATGCCTGCAATTAAGCAAATCGCTACAAGCTTTTTGACAAATAGATAAAGTAAAAAAAGAAATTTTATTACTGTTTACAGAATCGTTATTCTATTACTAAAACGCCAATAGCTCGACCAATGGTCGAGCTATGTTAAACAAAATGGCGGGATATATTTAAAATCGAACCCGACTGCCTACCAGCCAGTATTTTGGGTAAGTTTCGGATTAGTAATCATGTCCGCAGTCGGAATGGGATAGTAATAATTTCTTTCAGCCCATTTTCTGGGGATGTTATTCAGCCAAGTTAGCTCACCAGCGGTATCACCTTTTAGGAGTTGAGAATTAGGTTTTCCAGCTATTGTAGGCGACACTTCTACGTATGTCACTCCTGCTGGGCGCGAAGACGGCAGTGTTTTATAAAATGCCACATCCAAAATCCCGTCTTCATTCAGGTCCATAGGTGTATTAAGCTCAGGGACGTACATGCCATTCCATTCCATTTGCATCAACTCACCTCTTTTCCACCGAACGATGTCGTCAAAACGAAACCCTTCCAGACACAGCTCGATGCCTCTTTCTCGGCGTACTTCCAAAATCACAGGATTTGTGATAGCGGGAAAATAGGTTGATTGCAAATAGGTGTCAACTACTGTTGGTCGGGTAGTGAGGCCGCCCGTAATTCCTGCTCTTTTGCGCAAAGCCCCTACTGTCAAAGCCCAATCGGCATCGGTGAGGGTTCCGAGTTCTGCTTTTGCTTCGGCATACACTAATAACACTTCGGCGTAACGGAAAATAGAAACCGAGTTAATGTTCAAATCACGGGTATCGTAGTACATATCATCCAGTGCCCATTTGATGGGCTGATAGCCCGTATAAGTGTAAGAGAAAAGTGGTGGCGAAGGCACTAAAACGCCAGCGTTTATTCTTTTATAATCTCCTACACGAATGGTTTGTGCAAGTCGTCTATCTCTACCTTTTACCTCATCCTTAAACAACATAGTTTTGTACCCAGCATTATTGGTAAAAGGCGTTCCATCTATGTTTAGATAGGTATTGATAAAGGTTCGGATAAAACTGGCTTTATCGCCATACGTACCACTTGTCCAATACCAATTGCCATCGTTCAGGTTGTTTAAAGCCAAATCACACACTGCCGAAAGCATCACTTCTGTTGCAATCGGTGCCGGATTAATAAATACCTGACGATATGATTTGTCCAGTCCTGCACCATCGTACAATTTATAACCTGCCTCATCTATTACTTTTTTAGCGGCTACAGCTGCCTGATTCAATAACCCATCGGCAGAGGCTTGTAGTCCTAAGTTGGTATGATATTTACGGAACGTTCCTTCATGTAAAGCAACTCGTGCTTTGAAAGCAAAAGCTACGTATTTGGTCACCAAACTGCGCGATGGCTCACTTGCGGCAGTTATATTTTGACAGGCATAATCTAAATCCGCTAAAACCGAGTCCATTACCAAAGTACGTGGATCACGGCCTTTAAATAACAATTCGGTATCATTGACATCCAATGGTTTTCCAATCCAAGGAACATCGCCGAACCGTTTGACTTTGTCGAAATAAAACCAGGCCCTAAAAAACTTAGCAATACCAATGTAGTTTTTTCTAATGGCTACAGGTACTTTGGGGTCGTTGCAGTTGACCAGAAAGTAGTTAATATTTCTCAAATCTGTCCAAGTCCAGCCCGTACTTATTTGCGCGCTGTAGTTTCCTTCGGTAATAAACGGCGGTGACTCTCGGCGTGCCAAGTAGTCTGACATGGCATCGGCTCGGTGGAGGTTTTTACCATTAAACATCGTATAAAACGAGTTGGTATAAAGCATCAAGCCACTTTCGCTGCCAAATATAGGGCCTTTTGAAGTCGTAGCTTCTGGCAGTTCCTCCAAATCACAACCCATAAATAGGGCCGAGACAAGTAATATAAGGATGTATTTAAGCTTCATAGTCGTACTTTTTTGGTGGTTAGAAAGTGATAGACAAACCAACGGTTACACTTTTCATAATTGGGTAATTGTAGGCATCGCCAGAGTTTCCGCCAGGGCTAAATACTTGGTCAGATGCAACAGCACTTTCTACGTCAAAATCACGGGTGTATTTGTAAAGAGGTGATAGTGACCAAATATTTTCAGCAGACAAGAAAACCCTTCCCGCCGAAGATCCAATTTTTGAGACGATGGCGCGTGGCAAATTATACCCAATTTGGATGTTTTTTAGACGCATATACGCCACATTTTGCAAGTAACGGGTCTGAGCAGCGCTGAGGGTTCCGTTGGCATTGCTGGCTATCCGCGACACATACCGAGGGAAGTACGCATCAGGGTTTTGCTCTGTCCAGATATTGCCCAATTGACTTTTGGGAATATCCCCATAAGGACGGTTGTACTGTCCCCAAAATAGGTTGGCTTCCCTACTTGGATACCATTGTTGTTTACCAACACCCTGAATAAAAGCAGAAAAGAAGAAATTATTCCAGTCAGCTCCCAGCATGACACCATAAGTATATCTTGGGGTGGAGTTTCCAATGATAGAGCGATCACCAGGGTTTTCTATCCTATCGGTACCTGGCGTAATGGCACCGTCTCCATTGACATCCTTGAACTTAATATCCCCTGGAAACCAAAGCCCATTAGAAGCCGTTCTGAACAAGTTTTGATTTGCGCTATTTTTTACATCATCTGCTGATTTGAAAAAACCATCGGTTTGGTATCCCCAAATCTCACCCAGTACTTGTCCTTCATAATAATCATTCAGCAATTTTTGAGGATTATTGTATTTAGTAATCACCGCTTTATAATCAGCCAGTGTTAGACGTACGTCAAAATTGAATGGTTTTGAACCAAGCGAAAATTTGTCTCGGTACGACAGCATAGCTTCCCACCCTTTGGTTTCCAAATCAGCATAGTTGCCCTTGGGAGCAGCCGCGCCAAAAACAGCAGGAAGGGTCAAACCCACCGTAAACATATCGGTCGTGGTTCTAATATAAGCATCAGCCACAAAAGTCAACCGATTGGAAAGCATGGACAAATCAATCCCGATGTTTTTGGTAGTGGCCGTTTCCCAAGTAAGTCCTTCAGGCAAAACTGTTGGGTTTCTGGTTTGTTGGGGGCGTTGTCCATTCAAAATCATGGATGATTGCGAGATAGAAAATTGCTCCAAATAGGCATAAGACCCAATATTTCCGTTTCCTAATGAACCATACGATGCCCGTAGTTTTAAGTCAGAAACAATCTGTTCAGAGACTTTCCAAAAAGGTTCTTTAGAAAGTCTCCAACCTACTGAATAGGAAGGAAAGAATGCAAAACGTTGATTCGCTGGAAATTTGGAAGACCCATCGTAGCGACCATTCACTTCCAACAAATACCGGTCTTTGTACGAATAATTGAGCCTTGCAAAACCTCCCTGAATTTTCCATCTTTCCCAGCCTCCTGTGGCGGTGATGGCTTGCCCCAAGGCTAAGTTGATGTCTTGGGCGTCTTCAAAGATAAGTCCGTTGCGTTGAGCAGATAGCCTGGTAAAGTTAGATTGCTCGTAGTTGTATCCTGCCAACGCTTTCAAATAATGATTCTCTTTGAATGTATTTTCATACTCCGTGTAGAAGTTGGTGGTCATGTAAGACGTTTCCCGATACACGTCATTGATATAATTGGTAGTGGTTCCCACATATGCTATTGTACCAGGTTTAATGCTGTAAGGTACAGGAACAGCCTTAATTTTGTCATTATTGTCGGTATTTTGAATCGTAAAATCGCCTTTGACTCGGAGTTTATCATTAAAAAACTGAGATACAAAGCCCGTCGTATTTCTAAACACCTTCTTATTGTTGTCAATACCGTTTTTACCGTAATAAAAATCACCAATGCTGTATGCTGCCGAAAAAGTGATGGTACCATCAGGATTCAATAAGGGAGACAGTGGGTGACCTTCGTCGGCAATATTACGCCAAACGCCCCCACCTTCGCCCACATTCAATGGGTTGTGGTATTTCATGTCTGAGTATTGCGACATGTTGTTAATTTTCAACCAAGGGAATAGCTGAATCGAACCTTTTCCTGTGAAGTTAAATACCCGATAATCGTCCGAATTGTAGCGAAACAAACCCTCTTGGCCAAAATAACGACCCGTAATCAAGTAACTCGCTTTATCGGTGCTTCCAGAAATACTTAGATTATGTTCATTGGAGTTATTGATATCTTTGTATAAGTGTCCGTAATAATCTGTGCTACCATAATAAACATATTCACCCGTCACGGGATCTATTTCTATTTCTGGCAGGCCTCCTACCTCTGATCTCCTTTTGAGTTCATTCAAATACGCTTGTGAAAACTTGAGGGTTTTGTTAGCATTTTGTGGAAATGTACCTCCAAAATTGACAAATGATTCGGCAAACATAGAGGCCCAAGTATAGCCGTCTGTCACCAAATCAGGTCGTGCAATAGGCTGTTTGAACGAATAATTGGTAGAGTAAGTAACGTTTGTCTTGCCTGCTGTTGGATTTTTTGTCGTAATCAGCACAACCCCAAACACGCCCCTTGCTCCGTAAATAGAAGCCGAAGCGGCATCTTTTAGTAAAGTAATGGTGGCAATATCATTGGGGTTCAACAAACTTGGATCACCTTCTACGTTGTCAATCAAGACCAAGGCATTTCCTCCCTGACCAATAGACGTCGTTCCCCGAATATTGAAACTGGGTGCTTGGTTGGGCTTACCATCCATCATCTTGATATTGAGGTTGGGCAGCACCCCTTGTAAACCTTGATTTAAGTTGGTCATGGGACGGTTATCAAATACTTCACTCGTGACCATGTCAACAGCGCCTGTCAAGTTGGCTTTCTTTTGAACGCCATAACCGACTACGACTACCTCATTAAGGGTCTTTAGATCGGCTTTGAGCGAAATATTGAACACAGCTTGACTTCCTACGATGACTTCTTGCGGATTATATCCAACGTAACTAAAAATCAATACTGCTTTTTCATCGGGAACAGACAACGTAAACTCACCTTCTGTATTGGTTGTTGTACCGCGTTGGGTACCTTTTACCACTACACTTACACCAGGGAGCCCTTCGCCTTTGTCATCATTGACTCGCCCTTTCACGTTTTTGTCAATAAATTGCGTAGGGACAAAGCTTCTCTTTTCAAGCATTTGTATTTCGGCTTTGGTCAAAATGATGTACTCACCTGATGCTTCATACGATAAATTGAGAGGTTTGAGTAGTTTTTCGAGGACGATTGAAAGCGGCTGTTTGTTGGCAGTGATGCTCACTTTATCGTTTTTTGACACCAATTGTGGCAGGTAAGTGAACTTCACATTGGCTGATTTTTCGAGAATGCCTAACGCAACTTTGAGGGATTTATTTTCGATTTGTACACTCACGTTTCGGTTGAGGGCTTCTTGGGCGAGTCCCTCACGCGCGACGGCTAAACCACTAAGCACGACGCTGATAAGCAACTGTAAACAAGTGATTCGCATAGCTATAAGCAACAGTTTGCGCTTTTTTGGTAAACTTTCCATACATTTGGATTGGTTTTAGTTCAAATTTTTTGGACAAAATCATTCTCCAGTACCCAAAAAATTGGGTATTTGTAGCACAACAAATGGAGGGATTAAAACTACAAGTCGGTAATGTTGCGACCATTGCCGACTTCGTTTTTTAAGGGAGTTTAGGTAGTTATGGTGACATAGAGTTCTGGTTAAGTTTGAGGATATGTTTAGTAGAGAGGAAAACAGATACTTATTGTCATTAGGGGCAGCTACGGCCAGAAACCACAATCTGGGTTTCGACGATTTCGTAGCGAGCACCAATAGTTTTACAAATAATATTCAACTTCGTAAAGAGTGATTCATTTCCCAAAGGAGCTGTGACGGAGCAGTTTTTCATGACTTCGGCGTCGTAAACAATGTCTAATCCATACGCTTTTTTTAGTCGTGCAAAGACCTCTTGAATAGGTGTATTTTCAAACGTAAAATCGGGTGTTTCGAGAGGTTGAGTAATAACCGCAGGCTTTTCAACCAATGCTTTATTGAGCTTCTCAGCCTGCCGTTCAAAAGTAGCTTGTTGGTTGGGGGTAAGGTATAAACTCTGAACTTGGTAGTTGGCAATTGTCTTCAATTTTTTGAGTTCCGAAAGTGGAAATACCATCACTTTACCCGTTTTTACGGCTACTACCACTTTTTGGTCTTTAGAATAGGCTTTTACCGTAAAACTGGTCCCCAGCACCCGCATTACTAAGTCATTGGCATAAACAAAAAATGGCTGGTTGGGATTTCTAACAACATGGAAGAACGCTTCTCCTGTCAGATTGACTTCTCTTTTGTCGCCCGAAAATTTTTCCGCAAAACTTATTTTGCTGCCTTTTTTGAGTTGTACAGTCGTACCGTCGGGGAGGGTAGTGGTATAGTCTGATTCTGTATTATTAGAAACCTCTACTTCTTTATTTTCTGTCTCAGGCGATAGTGTACTGATTTCAGTAGGCAGTGTTTGTAGCGAATGGGTTTGATGTTGTGCCCACCATATCCAACCCAATCCGCCTGCCAACAATACTGCTGCTGCTACCCTTGCCCAAACTGGCAAAATCCAGCGTATTTTGAGCGGTTGGCTGTTTTCTGCAATCTTTACTATTTTTTCGACTTCGAGGGCAATTTCGTCATCATTAATGGCTGTAGCTTGGTGGTGAAGCGCCAATACCAGCCATTTAGCTTGTGCAATGATTTCGGCCTTTTCGGGGTGAGCTTCCAGCCAAAACTCCCAGAAAGCAGTATGCTCGGGTGAAGTACCACTCACCCACAAGCGAAAGGAGGCATCTGTTGCGAAGTTTTCTGCTTTGAAGTTATTGTAATCAATCATAGAAAAAATAGTACTTATTCTTGCTTTTATAAGGTATATCCCGACTTGAACAGTCTATACTCATCAAAGTCAATTTTTTTTTGCAAAAAAGCGGGTAATTCTCAGGAGCGAGAAATTTAAGGGATTAACAAATTGTCAAGACTTAGAAGGGGGCAACTAATCAACCTATACCAATTATCTAAAACCACATAGCTAAAAAGAAGTAGAGAATAGTGAGAAAAACACGGTTTTTGAGCAGACGGAGGCCATTGTGAAGTAAATTGGCGACTGATTGGCGATTGATATGCATTACCTCTGCGATTTCGTCATTGGAGAGGTCTTCGTAAAATTTAAGGAAAAGAACTTCTTGCTGCCTTTTGGGAAGATTTTTGAGGTGTAGGTTCAGCTTGGCAAGGATGCTTTGGGTAGATTCAATAGAAATAATCAGGGCTTCTTCGGAGTCTGTAGTCTCTAAAAGGTCAAAATAATCTTCAGAAGCCCTGAGTTGTTGTTTTTGTAATTCTTTGTAGAGACGATTACGAACGATTTTGAGGAGATACAATTTAACATTTTCATTTGTGTCAATTTTCTCTCTTTTTTGCCAAATCAATAACAATACATCTTGAATAACATCTTTAATCAATTCACGGTCTTTGGTGAATTTTCGCCCATAATCAAACAGTAATCGGTAATAACGCGTAGAAATCTGCCCGAAAGCTTTCGTATCACCAGCCTTTAGTTGTTCCCAAAGCTCCTGTTCTTCGATATAGGTCTGAGTAGAGGTCATTCATTGGAAAATAATGGTTTCTTAATTTTACATGGCGTGGAAGAATTAATCACGCAAAGTCGTAAAGAGACAGTTACTGCCTTTACGTCTCTGCGTGAATAGCATTGTTAACTCTTAAATTTTATCCATTTCTGTTGCGCTTTTCCTGATGCAATCACTGTTTCGACAAACTGCATCCCTCGGATACCATCATCAATTGTGGGAAAATCTAAGTCAAACTCGTTGGGTTCTTCACCATTCATGCGTTTGCGTACAGTGCGGGCAAAATTGCGATAGACATTGGCAAATGCTTCCAAATATCCTTCTGGATGACCAAACGGAATGCGTGAGTGCGCATTGGCGGAATCTGACAATGGCCCCACTGATGGTTGAAAAATCTGATAGCCATCTGTACTTTTTTGATGAAGGTACTGAGGCGTTTCTTGGTGCCAATGTAAGCTGCCTAACTCACCGTACACTCTGATATTGAGGCCGTTCCAATCACCATTGCAGACTTGACTACAATGTAAAATTCCTCTTGCTCCATTATCGAAATGCAGAAGGACGTTGGCGTCATCATCCAACACACGGCCTTCTACCACGCGACTCACGTCGGCACACAATTCTGTAATTTTTAATCCTGTAATGTATTCTGCCAGATTTTCGGCGTGCGTTCCGATGTCGCCCACTGCGCCTGCAATCCCCGAACGTTTTGGATCGGTACGCCACTCGGCCTGTTTTGAACCATCCTTTTCGACAGGAAAAGACAACCAGCCTTGCGGGTATTCAACTACCACTTTACGAACCGTTCCAATGGCACCATTTTTGATACGTTGGCGCGCTTCTTTCACCATCGGATAGCCTGTATAGTTATGGGTTAGAGCAAAAGTTAGCCCTGTTTTTTCAACAATTTCTTTCAATTTTTTGGCTTCAGACAAAGAAAACGTCACGGGCTTATCACAAATTACGTGGAAACCGTTTTCGAGTGCCATTTTGGCAGGGGCAAAGTGCATGTGGTTGGGCGTTACAATAGAGACCACATCCATGCGATCTTTACGGCGTTTTTCTTTTTGAATCATTTCTTTGAAATCGCCATAACAACGCGAAGGATCGAGCATGAGGTCTTCACCAGAAGCTTTTGATTTTTCAGGTGTGGAGCTAAATGCTCCGCCAACCAATTCGATTTCACCATCAATCGCCGCCGCAATTCGGTGGACTCCACCGATAAAAGCCCCTCTGCCTCCACCTACCATACCCATTCTGATTTTTCGAGCCATATACTTGTAAATTTTTGTGGTTTGGTATTTTAATAAACTGGATAATTTGTTGACTGTTTTACCTAATCAGTTGACTTTAAACAACCTTTTGGAGTACTAATTTAATAAACAAAGTAAAAAAAAGGCTTTTTCTCACGAAACTTGGGTAAAAAAAACAAAAAAACTACTTTGCGTCGTTGAAAGTACTATCTAATGTAACCTTTAACCAAACCTTTCAAACAAAATGATTAACAAAGACAGATTGTTTTATGGTAGCTGCTTTGCGCTGATTACCACTGCGTTTTCGTTCAGTATCCGAGCGGGTATTCTGGCACAATTAGGGACTGAGTTTAACTTGACAGCCGAGCAACTTGGCTTCATCAACTCCATGTGGTTTCTCGGATTTCCGTTGGCTATGATTATCGGCGGTTTAGTTTACTACTCAGTTGGGCCAAAAATGATTATGCAAATTGCATTCGTAGCTCATGCGATTGGTATTTTGCTGACGATTTACTCGGGGGGCTACACAGGTCTTTTGATTTCTACATTTTTAATTGGTTTAGGGAATGGCTGTACAGAAGCGGCTTGTAACCCGATGATTGCCGATAGCTATTCTGGCTTGCAAATGAATAAAATGCTGAACCGCTTCCACATGTGGTTTCCTGGCGGGATTGTCATCGGAAGTTTGTTGTCTAAATTCATGACAGATGCTAACACAGGTTGGCAGGCGCAAATTTGGGCCATTTTAATTCCTACTTTGGTTTATGCCTATTTGTTTTGGGGACAAAACTTCCCTAAACCAAAAGTAGAAGGTTCGGCTTCTATTGGTGAAAATATTAAAGCAATGTTCACACCGCTCTTCTTGTTTATGTTTGTGTGTATGGCCTTGACTGCCATTTCAGAATTTGGCCCTCAACAATGGACAGGGTTGATTATGAGTAAAAGTGGTGCCAGCCCTATGTTGATTTTGGCTTTAGTAACAGGTCTGATGGCCGTAGCACGTTTCTTTGCAGCACCTGTAGTAGCGGCCTTGGGTCAAACAGGGATTTTGTGGGGAGGAGCTATCTTAGCGGCTATTGGTATTTATCTGTTTAGTACTGTTACAGGCTCAATGGCGTATGTAGCGGCTATCTTTTTTGCATTAGGTGTAGCCTATTTCTGGCCTACGATGGTTGGATTCATTGCTCAACATGTACCGTTGAGTGGTGCATTGGGGATGTCTATTATCGGAGGTGTTGGTATGTTTTCTACTGCTATTTTTCAGCCTATCATTGGAAAATGGATAGATGACGCCCGTGCTGAAGAAACTGCCAAAGGATTGACAGGAGATGCTTTAGAATTAGCTGCTGGACAAGCTACACTCAGTACAATGGTGCTATTCCCAGGTATTCTGATAGTATTGTTTGGTGTCTTGTATTTCTGGATGCGTGGTCGTAAAACAACAGCTGCCGCAGGACACTAATTTGACTGAAAACCATACTTAAGTTATAAAGCAAAGTAACCGTTATCGGTTGATTGTCAGGTTATCAGTTGATTGTAAATCAAATAATACAGTTTGATTTTGCTTAATTACTTAGTATAAAAAACCTCGCTGATTAATTAGCGAGGTTTTTTTTATACAGTACAAATAAAAAGATAGCTGCTCTACTTCTATTTGCAATATTGTTCTAATGAAACTTTGGCAGAAGGATAGCCAAGACGCTCGGCTTGTTTTAGATTCAAGCATCCTACTTCTTTTTGCTGTTGCATCAATTGGGCAATGCCTAACGCATGAAATGCCTTACCAAATTTCGTATCTGCCTTGACAGCTTTCTCAAAATTTTCAATGGCACGATTAAAATCTTCGCGCTGAAACAGCACATTACCACGATTGTACCAGGCTATTGCGTTGGTTTGATCAAGCGCAATGGCTTGGTCAAAGTCACGCAGAGCAGCATCGGCTTGCCCCATTGCAGCCAACAACTGCCCCCTATTTACAAATATTTCCGCATTGCGGGAATCCAACCGAATAGCTTCAGTATAATCTTTGAGTGCGCCCTGCCCATCGTTTTGTGCTACTTTCAGCAAGGCACGATTGTAATAAGGACGGTAATAATCAGGTTTTAGTTTGAGGGCTTGGTCATAGTCAAGCAACGCATTGGTATATTCTCGAAGTTCATAATACACAACACCACGAGCATTTAAGGCTTCATGGTTGGTATTGTCGCCTTCAATAGCTTTGTTGAGATACGTAAGCGCATCTCTAAATTTCCCTTCTTTCATCAAAGACTTCCCTTTTTCGAGCATAGCCTCTGAAGAAAAACTACAGGCATATAGGCATAAACTACTTAAACTTATGATTATGAGGTGTTTCATTGGTTTTTAGTTGAATTTAAGTGCCAAATATACAAGCCAATAGGAGGTATGCCAATAAATCGATAAGACGTAAGTACTTTGTTTTAAAAGTTTTTGTGCGGAGTGTCACATGCCCTGCTTAGGCTTACATGAGCAAAAGCCCAGCGATTATGGCACCCGTAATGGGACCTGCTACTGGAATCCACGCATATTTCCAATCGGAATCTCCTTTACCAACAATGGGCAAAAGCGCATGAGCAATACGAGGACCTAAATCGCGGGCAGGATTGATAGCGTAGCCTGTTGTCCCTCCCAATGAGAGTCCAATGGCCCACACCAATATTCCAACTGCAAATGGCCCTAATCCTGTTGTAACGGCCCCTATTCCCTTGATTCCAATCAATAGTATGATTGTCCCGATTACTTCACTAAAAAAATTGGAACCTGAAGCGCGAATAGCTGGGTCAGTAGCAAATGTGGCCAATTTGGCCCCTTTGTCCTCTGTTTTGGCATATTGTGGTAGGTGATACAACCATACCAAAGTAGCTCCCAAAAATGCCCCTATCATTTGGGCACTGACATAATCAACAACTTTTCCGTACTCATTTTGCGCCACAGCAAATCCAATCGTTACAGCTGGATTAAGGTGTGCGTCGTAGCCACCAAAAGCTTTAGAAACAAAAACACCGATGGTAACGGCAAATGCCCAACCAGCCGTAATCACAATCCAGCCGCCGTTGTGGCCTTTGGTATCTTTCAGGACAACATTGGCTACTACGCCATTGCCCAACAAAATTAATACAAGTGTACCGAGCATTTCGCCCAAAAAAGGAGAAGGAGTCATTTACAATGAGAAATTATGAGTGTTAAATGATTGATTAAAGGTTTATAACGCAAATAAATACAAAAATATCCTAAGGTAGTGCAAATGTAACGTATTTATCACCCGACTTGGTTTTGAGTTTCCCTCCTCCACAAGCAATCACAACATATTGTTTTCCATTGATAGAATAGGTACTTGGTGACGCATAACCTGCTGCTGGGAGCTGTGTTTGCCACAATAAATTTCCTGTTTTTTTGTCAAACACCCGTAACTTCTCATCACGAGTGGCGGCGATGAACAATAAATCGCTTGCGGTGACGAGCGGCCCACCATAATTATCAGTGCCTGTTAGGGGAATTCCTTTGGCAGTCAATTCTGGATATTCGCCCAATGGTACTTGCCAAGGGCGTTCGCCTGTGTTTATATCAGTTGCGGTCAACGTTCCCCACGGCGGCTGACTAATGGGGTAGCCGTTGCGGTCGTACCAACGATTATAGCCTGTGTGCTGGTAGGGTAATGCGCCTCCTTTTGAGCTAATCACCTGTTTATCTGACTCTTTCTGAAATAAAAAATCAACAATGGCTTTTCGCTCAGCAGCCGAAAGATGTGTCATAGGCGGCATCATACCGCGTCCTCTTGGGATAAGTTTTTCAACAGCATCAGTGGTAAGTTTCTTATGAACATCAACTAATGGCGGATACGACCCATCATGGTTTCCGCGTCGGTCTGCTCCATGACAGGCCGCACAGTTTTGTTTATACAATTGCGCTCCTGTTACAAAGCCGCCGTTTGTTTCTTGTTTTTTGGTCACCAACGAAGTATAAACAGGAATTTCTTTGGAAGGAATGTACAAAATACCTTCTAGATCAGAGGCAGCTCCACCCCATTGCCCACCGCCGTCGGTGCCAGGGAAGAAAATCGTTGTTTCTTTTCCAATGGGAATATAAGCACTGCCCGTACGTGCTTTCCGAATCAAATTCAACAATGAATCTCGGTCAGCGACAAAGGGATTGAGGTCTTTTTCTGTAAAACTTTGTCGGGCAAAATACGTAGGCTTGAGTGGAATTGGTTGCGAAGCGGCAGGATATTCTCCCGTTACGGCATCATACGTAAATTTTCGGTCTTCAATTGGGAACAACGGTTTTCCAGTAACACGGTCGAATACAAAAATATAGCCTTGTTTTGTAATTTGTGCTACGGCATCAATCCGTTTACCCTGATGCGTCACGGTGAGCAAATTAGGAGGTGCGGGCAAATCACGATCCCAAATATCATGATGAACCAACTGATAATGCCAGAGGCGTTTACCTGTATTGGCATCCAATGCTAAGAGGCAATTGGCAAATAAGTTATCTCCTTTCCGATTGCCACCAAAAAAATCAAAAGCTGCCGAACCCGTGGGGGCATATACAATACCGCGCTCGCGGTCAATGGCCATGCCTGCCCAAGCATTTGCCCCACCGATGTTTTGACGCGCATTGATTGGCCAGGTATTGGCTCCCATTTCACCTGTTTGGGGAATTGTACGAAACGTCCACACTTTTTTGCCCGTACGTACATCATACGCCCGAATATCGCCCAAAAGAGCCGTTTCACTTTCAGAGACTCTAACACCCACAATGATTAGATTTTTATAAATCACGTTGGGGGTATTGGCTGCCACATACTCATCTGCACCAGGGCGCTCCAAACCTTCTTTTAGATTAATACGTCCGTTTTGGCCAAAGGTTGTTACAGGCTTCCCTCTTAATGCTTCAAAGGCATAAAGCCATTTTCCTGCTCCTATAAAAATGGTTTTCTCTTGGTCTTCTCTCCAGTAAGTAACCCCTCGACTTGTGGTTCCCTCAGTTTCCGTAATCTTTGATTTCCAGATAGGATTGCCGTTGGCGGCATCAAGTGCAAAAACCTGCGTATTGGCAGATACACCGTATAAAATACCATCTACGATGATTGGATTACATTGTATTTGGGTACGATTGAAAACGGTATCAGCTCCTCCCGGAGCGTAAGTCCAAGCTACTTTGAGATGAGAAACATTATCAGCGTTGATTTGGGTAAGGGCAGAATAATGGCTCCGTGCCCCGTTTCCATTGTATTCAGGCCAATCGGCAGAACTTCCCGTTTCGGAAAGTTGAAAAGCAGTAATCAGTACTAATAAGGCAATTGAGATGGCTATTTTCATACGGAAAGGATTTCAATTCCAAACTGCTTATAAAAGCATTTTCCCACATTTTCTACCAAAATTTTCCGATTACCGGCGTATCTTTGGGCTTTAGAACCCAAGCTATGCAATTAAACTCCCTGACAGCTATCTCTCCCATTGACGGACGCTACCGTCGTCAAGTTGAAAAACTCGCTCCTTATTTTTCTGAATTTGGACTGATTCGCTACCGTATCCTCATTGAAGTAGAATATTTTATTGCGCTTTGCGAATTACCACTACCGCAATTAAAAGACTTCGATAAAGCCCTTTATGCTGATTTACGAACTCTCTACGGTGAATTTTCGCAAGCAGACGCGCTGATGATCAAAGAAATCGAATCGGTGACCAATCACGACGTGAAGGCCGTTGAATATTTTATTAAAGAGAAGCTAAAAGACAAGCATTTAGATCAGTTTCTGGAATTTATTCACTTTGGTCTGACCTCTCAGGATATAAATAATACATCCATTCCTTTGTCGCTCAAAGATGCCCTGAAAGCTGAAATTGTGCCGATGTTTGAAGAAGTAATTACCAAATTAAAAGCCTTGGCCGAAGAGTGGAAACACATTCCAATGCTGGCACGTACGCACGGGCAACCTGCCTCTCCGACGCGTTTGGGGAAAGAATTTGGGGTGTTTGTCGAACGATTGGAAAAACAATTACAAATGCTGAAAGCCATTCCATTTGCGGCGAAATTTGGCGGAGCAACGGGCAATTTCAACGCCCATCACGTAGCTTATCCCGATATTAATTGGGTTGATTTCGGCAATCATTTTGTTAACAATCTTTTGGGCCTATCGCGCAGCCAATTGACCACACAAATTGAACATTACGACATGTTGGCGGCGTTAATGGATACATTCAAACGCCTGAATACCATTCTGATAGACCTTGATCGCGACATCTGGACATACGTGTCGCTGGAATATTTCAAACAAAAAATCAAAGCGGGAGAAATCGGTTCATCGGCCATGCCTCACAAAGTAAATCCGATTGATTTTGAAAATTCGGAAGGGAATTTGGGCATTGCCAATGCCGTTTTTGAACATTTATCGGCCAAACTCCCTATTTCTCGACTCCAACGTGATTTGACTGATTCTACAGTATTACGCAACTTGGGCATTCCGTTGTCGCATACCGTAATTGCCTTAAAAGCTCTGATGCGCGGATTGGGAAAATTGGAGCTGAACGAAAGCGCTTTTTACGCCGATCTGGAAAACAACTGGGCCGTCGTAGCCGAAGCCATTCAAACCGTTTTGCGCCGTGAAGCTTACCCGCAACCTTACGAAGCCCTTAAAAATCTCACGCGCAAAAATGAAAAAATCACTGCTAACGCTATTGCCGAATTCATTGATGGCTTAGACGTTTCAGATGAAATCAAAGAAGAATTAAGAGCGATTTCGCCGTTTAGTTATACAGGGGTGTAATTTTACGCGTTACGTGTCCGACGGTTTTGAACCTTCAGACACGTAATTTTGTCGCTATTGGAAAATAACAATGGCATCTCACCCACAATCCAATCACTTTACCTTCATCATTTCCGGCTGCCCCACAACATCAAATTTAAACACATCATTCCGAGAATAATGACCTACGACGTCAAAATCCAGTTTACTTTTGGCCAAAACGGCAAAGTCCAATTCGGCAGTAAGCAATCCTTCTTCGTTCCAAAGAGGGCCAGCCAGAACTTCTCCCAACGGTGAAATAATGACGCTGCCGCCACTGCTCATGATGTCGGGCTCGCCTGCTAAATCTGCTTGATAACGCTCAGGATAGTCCGTTTTTCGGACAAACTGATTGCAGGCCAGCACAAAACAGCGGCCTTCCAACGCAATGTGCAGCATCGTAGATTGCCACGATTCACGGGAATCGGCAGTGGGAGCGAGGTAGATTTCAATGCCGCGTTGATACATCGCCATTCTTGCCAAAGGCATATAGTTTTCCCAACAAATCAGCCCGCCTATTTTTCCAATTTCGGTATCAAAACTGACTAAGGTACTACCGTCGCTTTCGGCCCAAATATAGCGTTCTAAGCCTGTAGGCTTGAGTTTGCGATGTTTGCCGATGAGGTTTCCCTGTTTGTCGAAATAAAGTAATGCACAATGCAACGACCCACCGACGCTTTCACGTTCGGTTACGCCCAAGCCCACAAAAATACCTGCTTTGCGAATGGCTTCACCTATTTGTTGAATATAAGTAGAAGACGTTTCAATGCTGTTTTCCCAATAGTCCAACCATTGGTTTCTACTTTTTTCGGTACGACGACCTACCACGGAATCAAAATCCAACCCTCGGGGATAGCAAGGAATGAAAGATTCAGGAAAGAGCAATAATTCACATCCTTGGGCGGCACCTTTGCCAATCCAATCAATGACGATTTGGGCAGTTTTTTCAATATCAAACAGCGCGGGTGTTGCCTGAACTACCCCGACTTTTACTTTCTTATGCTGCATTTTATTTTGTTTCTGCTTTTAAGGCGTCTTCAATGGTATCAATAATAAAATCACATTGTTCTTGTGTCAAAATTAGTGAAGGACGTAGCGTGATGACGTTTCCCTCAATAATTTTAAAGGCCAACCCACGCTCCATGCAGCGATACATGATGCGCTCGGCATCTTCGTAAGCACGTTCTTTGGTTTTGTGGTCTTTAACCAAATCAATACCAATGTGAAAACCCTTGCCAGCTACGTTGCCGATGATTGGGTATTTGTCCTGCATTTCCCGAAACGCATTCATCAGATACTCGCCTTTGAGGGCGGCATTTTCTACGAGTTTATGTTCCTCAATATACTCTATTTCAGCCAAACCAGCCGCACAGCAAAGCGGGTTTTTCTCGTGTGTAAAATGCCCGATGGAGCTGTTCTGTAATATATTATATTCTGATTTTGAAATGATTCCCGCAAATGGTACCATACCTCCGCCCAACGATTTGCCAAGTACGAGTACATCGGGTGTGATGTAATGTTCACTGGCAAGCATCTTTCCCGTTCGTCCCAATCCTTCAATGATTTCATCAAAAATAAGAAAGATACCTTCGCGGTCGCAAAGACTTCGGATTTCATGCCAATAGTTTTTGGATGGCACTACGGGTGTGGCTGAAATCGGCTCGGCCACAATGGCCGCAATATCAGGTTCATTACGAATAATGAGTTTGATTTGCCTCAAGTATTCTTCATCAATGGCGTCGGTATCATCCCATTTCCATGGATTGCGGTAATAATTGGGAAACTCCGCGTGTAATGCTCCAGGCACCATAGGTCCATTACCTTTCAGAAAATGCGCCTGTCCGCTGACGGCTACCGATTGGTAGCCTGTGCCGTGGTATGAATCCCAAAAGGAAATAGTTTTCCATTTGCCCGTGATTTGCTTTGCGAGCATCACTGCCATTTCTATCGCCTCTGAACCGCCCGGACAAAAAAGCACACGGTCCAACCCTGCGGGTGCAATTTCGGTCAGTTTTTTGGCCAATTGTATCGCAGGGATATTGGTATATCTTCTCGGCGTAAAAGCTAATGATTTCCTCATTTGTCCAATCATTGCTTCCATCACTTTAGGATTATTGAATCCTGCATTATGCACACCGTTGCCGTGCATATCCAAGTATTTTTTGCCGTTTAAGTCATAGATATAAGCTCCTTCTGTCTTAGAAAGCACGTTCATCACAGGTGTAGAAAGTGCCTGGTGAAAGAAATACTTAGCATCTTCTTCGAGCCAATGTAGGGTTTCAGGATCTAAAGATTGAGTGTAAAGACTTCGTTGTTTTGAAGAATTAATGTCTCCTTGGTCTTCTGAGATGGTGTTTTTTGAGGGCATGGAAGGGAGGTTTATTTCAAAATCTTTTAAAAATTTCTTATCAGAGCAGTTGTTGTGCAATCAATTGAGCGGAGGTACGAACCCCAATCGTAAAGCCAAAAAATGGCCCAAAATCTTGCCCTGCCATAAAACTGGTAAAGTATAATCCAGGAATATTACTTTGAAAATGAGCATCTAAGCACGGAAATCCGTTGGCGCAGTTGAGAGTAGATAGCAATTCTGAACTTAAAAATGGGATTTTACTCGTCTCTACTTTGTAGCCTGTAGCTGTGATAATATGATCTACTTCCAGTACTTCTCCGTTGCTAAGTGTAACTTTTACGGAGTCATCGGGCGTGATTTCTGTTCTGATAACTTGTGTATGAGGATGCAACGATACATTGGGTAGATGGACACGATCATCCAACCAAGGCTCTACTTTTAAGCGACCTTCAGCCCAAAGACGATAACGATATTTTTCTTTGTCTTCGTCGCTAAGTTCGCGAAACCACGTGGGATATTGGGCAATGTTATTGACGATGTCCATCACCCAGCCCCAGTTGGCTTCGGCAAATTGGGGGGTATCGTGCCGATAGCTTACATGAACATAGGCTGCACCTTTTTCGGGTAAGAGAGCTGCCCACTCAAAAGCACTCTGACGCCCGCCAATGATCAAAACGCGTTTTTGGGCAAATGCCTCCAAATGAACGGTTTGGCAGGTATGAGAAAATTTTTCAGGGGGGAGTACCTCCAGCAGTTCGTTGGGAGTAAAAGCAAAATATTGAAACCCTACGGCAACTATTACGTTGTGAGCTTCTACACTGCTGTGGTCGTCGAGTTCTGCTACAAAACCTTGAGATGTTTGTTGTAAATTTACCACATAAGCAGGATGAATATTGGGTTGGGTTTGTGCCAAAAACCAATGAATGTACTCTAAATAAAATGCTAAAGCAATAGGTTCAACTTCTTTGACAGAAAGACCACGTTGTTCTAAAAAAGCTTCCATTGTATAAACCCCGCTTACATCGAGGTGCCAATCACAACCAGAGCGCAGGTACATACCTTCAGGCATATTTTTCTCCCAAAATTCCATCGGCTTTCCGATAACAAGATGGTCAATACCTTGGTGTTTGAGGTATGCTGCCAATGCTAACCCAAAAGGGCCAGCTCCAATAACAAGTGTGTGTATCATAAAGGGTTTAGCATTAAATGTTAGTGCCTTAAATATCGCATTTTTTCATGAAAAAATACCGTTTGATAAGTTGTCAGGTTTTTTGTTGTAAAAGTTAATAGAATTTTTGAATTTGGACGTAACATCTAAATAGACAACGTTATGGTAGCACATCGCTATGCGCTCGTATTGAGCGGAGGAGGGTTCAAGGGGGCTTTTCAGTTGGGGGCTCTCAAATATATTTTTGCTAATGGTATTCCACACAATGATGGAGTGGATGCCAACGTCAAATTTGACATCGTAGTAGGGGTGTCGGTAGGGGCACTCAACGGCGCTTTGGTGGCTATAAATCGTTTCGACTTGCTCGAACAACTCTGGGATGATGTGGCTAAAAAAGGCCATGCCGAAATATACACGACTGATATACTGAATGTTACGGATGATCCCAACGAAACTAAAATTTCGCCAGATTTTGGGGCTGTTTTGAAAAAAATCTTGCCATCTTCGATATTCGGAACAGTTCTTCAATTGATTTTCGACCGCGATGAAGTATTGGCTGACATTGGAGCTAACTTTAAGAAATTGAAGGGATTGGCCGACAATACCCCATTGCTTAACAAACTCAAAAAGATTGTTACGAAAAGTGATTTCCCTCCCGAGGTAGTCTATCGTTGCGGGTTTGTGTCACTCACTGATGGTAGTTATTATGCCCTTGGACCTGATGATTTTGACTCCGACAAAGACCTACAATTGGGTATTATCGCTTCTACGGCGATTCCGATTGTGTGGCCACCTATACCGCGTATCAAAACCAAAAATGGCATCATCAAAAATGTTTCTGATGGTGGTGTACGCAATATTACACCTCTTGGTGATGTGATTGAGCTCATCGAACAACGAAAACAACCAGGCGAAAAATGGCATATTATAGTTATTAACTGTAACAGTCAGCAAGAAGAAGTCTCCGACATTGAATATGGGGTGGCTGATGTAGCTCTGCGGGCTATCAACGACCTGATGACCAACGAGATTTTTCGGAGTGATATGAATGAGTTTTTGCGTATCAACGAGCTTGTGAATCAGGTAGAAATGGCTAAAGATACAGGGAAGATTGACCCTGCATTTGAACTTACCAACGGGAGCGGTAAGGTATTGCGTAGTTTCAACATCAAGGTGATTGAGCCTACCCAGCAAAAAGATGTAGGTGCGACACTTGATTCGAGTCGGAAAGCCATCCAAAAACGCTTCAAAGCGGGTTTCCTCAAGGCCAACGAAGTATTCAGCGCCCCTCCAAATGCAGAGCAGCCTTGGTCATAGTAGGAAACTAAGCTCGATTCTATAAGTAGCAACCAATTTATTTACTAAAGTGGACGCCAATTTTCTTCGTCAAAAGGCAGAAAATCAATGCCGATATAAACATCTTCCATTGAAATTTCAACTTCTATTGAATGCAGTTGAATTGTTTCTTTGAGGTCGGTATAGGCCCTGTATTCCCATACAGCCATGTCGTTTTTGTAAAAAACTTCTACAAATGGGAGTTGTTGAGTGATGAGCACGTATTCTCGAAACGATTCAATCATTCGATAACGCATAAATTTCCCACCTCGGTCGTACGCCTCCGTGTCATCGGATAGTACCTCTACAATCAAGACAGGATTGTTAGCAGCGTTTCTCAGCTCTTCAAAAAAAGACACCTTACCACACACGACTGATACATCAGGATACACATACTTATTACGAGAGGTAGCTACTCGTAAATCGCTGTTGTAAGTGAAACAACGTTTACCTCTCAACGATAAGCTGAGTGCTGTTCCTGCATTATTAGCAATTAGGCTATGCGTAGGCGTTCCTCCTGCCATGGCATAGACCTCACCATCGTAGTATTCGTATTTATTATCTGTTTCTTTCTCTAAGGCAAGGTATTCTTCGATGGTCAATCGGTGGTGGTATTCTGGTTGTCCCATGCTCTTTTTCTG
>JBDHXS010000006.1:0-30427 GCA_039810845.1 Runella sp.
GCTACTGCTGACCAAATCACTCCCTATCAGCCACTCAAATTGCAGCCCACTCGTGCTTTGCGAAGGCGAAGAAGAGTAACTCAATTGAACTTGCCCACTGTTGGAGGTAGTACATAACTGCCCACTGGTTGGAGAACGAGTAGCGGCTACCGTAAAATTAGCGGCTGTTGCGGTTTTTGCTTCTACTGCTGCGGTATTGAGTGTACAATTGCCTTGGGTAATGGCCACATAGTAGCTGCCTGCTTGGGTGATGCGAAGTGTATCTTGGGTAGCTCCCCCGATGGCTGTTCCATTACGAAACCATTGGTGGGTATAAGTACCCCCCAGATATTTGGTAGCCTTTAGTTTATAGGATCCACCTACACAAATACGTAGGGTATCAGTGATTCCATTGGTAAATTCGCTTCCAAATTGATTCCGAAGAAGCATATCTATCCTTGCCCCAAATTTCTGTACGGCTTTTACTTCGTTGGAATAAACGTAGCAATTGGTGGTAGGATTGGTCACTACCCAGCGATAAGTTCGGTTGGTATCTGCCTGATAGGCGGTAGTGGGTACGTAAGTGGTAGCAGTAGCACCCGTGATGTTACTATTACTGGACTGCCAACGATAAGTATAAGTACCTGCTGGAGTCATACTTCCCGTGAGCGTAGGCGTAGGTGAGCAGAGTGAAATCGGCCCCGTCGGCGTAACTGTAGGTGTAAAAGGAGCAGTAACGGTAACTGCTGCCGAAGTAATGATGCAACCCTGCGAATTTGTACCGCGTACTTGGTAGCTACCCGCCGAAGTAGCTTCATATACAGTACTCGTTGCCCCACTGATATCGCTTCCATCTTTGATCCATTGAAAAGTATAAGTGCCGCTTGGGCTAACGCTTCGGGTCAATGAAACAGAGCCAGAGCAAATTTGCCCATTGGAAGGCGAAGAGGAAATACTAAGGGTAAAAGGGGTGTTATTTACAACAAGAACATACGCATTAGACGTACCTACACAGCCAGTAGCGGTATTTGTAGCCGTTACAGTATAACTCCCAGCAGCAGTGGCCGAGTAGGTGGCATTGGTAGCCCCTGGTATAGGAGTCCCGTTCAATGACCATTGATGGGTGTAAGTTCCAGTGGGTACAGAGGTAGCTGTCAGTACCAGAGGATTAGCACCGCAAATGGTGGTGGAGTTGTTGGGGGCTGAAATCGTAGGCCGAAAGACTGTTACTACGACGGCCGTGCTACTTTGGCAACCCGTCGTAGCATTGGTACAAAGAGCCGCGTAAGTAGTGGTTTGCGTAGGCGAAACGGTAATGGAGGAAGTAGTTTCTCCCGTTGACCAACTCAAGGTTTCGCTACAACCAGATGCCGTAAGCGTAGTAGAAGGATTGCCAGCGCAAAGTGTAGCTGAAGCGGGCGAAACCATCGGAGCAGCAGGTGGAGCGCAGGCCTGAAAACGAATCATAGAATTACTCAAAGCGATGGCTGTGGAGTTATTCATATCCGTAGGGGATGCCCAATCCGTGGCGGCAGAAGTAGGACTGGCCTTTTGAATACCAATGGTTCGGGCTGTTCCTGCTGAGTTGTTGGTCGTATTGTGGATTTCTATTTTACCGTTGCTGCCTTCGTAGAGTTGTAGTTGTAAACTGGTAACATTACTTGTATTACTATATGATGGAACTGCCTTGTAATTCAGCACAAAAACCCTGTTGGGGGCAGTACCCGATACAAAATAATTGACTGTACTTCCATTTGCATTTTGATCCATCCATGCAAAAGCAATGAGATTAGGCCCATTTGTAATAGGAAGGGTTTGAGCAGACTCTCCTAACGAACTACTACCGAATACGATTCTGCCATTGCTATTGAGCGTGCAGCTTGTATAGTTAGTCCCATAAAAAGTAAAATTAAATCCAATAGTTATGGCGTGATTGGTATTATCGCCTGCCGAGAGTGTTGTCACTCCCGACCCAGGCGTAGCAATTTCAGCCAAGGGCAGACCCGTGACAATGTTGTAGTTGGTTTGGGCAAGGCTTGAGAAAATTATAAAAAATAATGACGAGAATAATAGAAATAGCTTTTTCATAAAGACGGATAGGTTTAAATGCAGGATAGAGGATTTAATTGAGCTTTTACAGACGTTCGTACCGCACGGAGACGGCGACGAGATACGGTGATTCGTTGACCATCAGCGAGTTGGATAGTTTTACCTTCGAAGGAAACGACAAAGGCTAAGTTGACAAAGTACGATTTGTGTACCCGAATGAAGTAATCAGGCAGGTGGCTTTGGTACCAACTCAGCGATTTAGAGGTCATGATTTGTTCTCCGTTGTCACAGTGAAAAATGGCATAACTGCCCTGTGCTTCTACAAAAACAATATCCGAAAACAAAAGCTGACACCGCCCTCCTAACAGCGACAAATGGTCTATTAAATGTGTATTGGGTAAAGTAGTCACAAGAGATATAGATGTTGAGTTTGTCCTAAACTACTCCAATTCCCCCATACCAATCAATCCCGTTCTTACGAATACCCCTATATTTCTCACGAAACCGCCCGTTTTTCCATTGGATAAGTTTTTTATAGAAGTCGTGGTTTTTTAATTAGATTTGGCGCGTAACTTCCTCCAAACATTATGCTGTTTAGATTCCTTTTTTTCTTTCAAGTTTGTGTATTGCTGGGATTGGTTGCAGGTATGGGTAGGACGCAGAACCTGAAATTGCAACCGAATTTGCAAAGATTACAAAAAGCACAACGGATGGAAAAAACAGCCTTGGCAAACCAAGACTCTTTGCTTTTAGCTCAATCCTATTATCTTTATGGGCAGCTATACCAGTTTACTGGACAAAACCTGTTATCTAAAGACTACTACCTGAAATCATTACGACTCCTCCAATCCAAAGGGGATTCTTATGATTTAGGTCGTGTATATCTGCGGCTGAGCGAATTGTCGGAAACAGACCTTTATTCAACAGAAGCCATTCAGTATATTCAACTTGCATTGGATATATTCCAGAGAATCAATTCTTTAGAAGGATTAGCGCGCGCTTATGCCGCATTGGGAGGAGAATACCATAAACGTTGGTCATCCCCTGAAGTATTGAAAAACAGCAGGACTAAATATGATAGTATATTTTTCTGTTTTAATAAAGTCAAAGAGCTGGGGATTGAATTGAAAGATACACTTTTGATAGGAGAGGGAAATCTTCGCCTTGGCAACCTCTTCATTACATCTCAAGATAAAAAAGCCATTACTCATCTTCAGAAAGCGGTTGATTTGTTCACGTTAAAAAGAAATGATACTGCTCGAATCCACGCCATGATAGATATGGCCTCGGCTTATATGGCTTTTCAGAAATTAGATTCAGCCTATCTTCAACTTTCAAATGCCAAAAGAATTTACGACGACAACAATTTCAATGAACGTACTATGCTCATTCATCTTTACGTAGTTTTTATGGATTATTATTCCAAGGTAGGAGACTGGAAAAATGCGTATGAAAGTTTAAGAAAATATTGGCATTATTATGATTCTCAAAAAGGGAATCAGGATGATACGATTGAATTGCTTAATATGAAATATGAGACGGAGAAAAAAGAAATACTATTAGAAGTCACTGCCCAAAATCTACTTGTTCAACAACGGTTTTCATTAGTTCTTTCAATTTTATTCATGATTGTATTGGTGATGAGTATTCTTTTTTATCGCCTCTACCGCAAAAATCAACGGATCAGTCGGCAAAACGAGGAGTTGGTCAAAGAGCAGAATCATAGGGTTAAAAACAATCTGCAAGTAGTATCAAGCTTGCTCAATTTGCAGGCTCGTCAACTTACAGATACGGCCGCCAAACGCGCAGTTACCGATAGTCAGCTACGGATACAGTCCATGGCCATACTCCACCGAAGGCTTTACGACGGTGAAGAATTGGCTAAAGTCAATCTGCCAGAGTTTATTCAGGAGTTGGTACAAGGAGTGTTGAAAACCTTTGGTTATCAATCTATTACTCCTAAATTTGCCCTTGAGTCCATTCACCTCCATGCAGATAAGGCGGTTCCACTGGGGTTGGTTATCAACGAATTGGTAACCAATGCTTGTAAATATGCTTTTCCTTACACGGATACTCCTACGTTAGAAATCAGTTGCCAGCAAAAGGACAATAAACTCCAATTGACCGTAGCCGACAATGGCCCAGGATGGAACGACTCTTTAGATGGGGAGGGGGGAGTGGTCACTTCTAAAAAATCTTTTGGTATGAAGTTGATAAAATCACAAGCCGAACAACTCAATGCAGTCTATGATTTTGAGCAGGATAGAGGGACGGTTTTTAGAATGATGTTTAGAATTTAGTTGTTTATTCACCACTAAGCGTAAAAGGTATTTTTCTTAATGTTACTTAGCGCCTTAGTGGTTCATTTATTGGTACACATTCGCTATGCAGATTTTAAAAATACTCATTGTAGAAGACCAGACCATCACAGCGATGGACATGAAGGAAACGCTGGAAGAGGCAGGACATACCGTGACCGACACCGCTCGTACTTACGAACAGGCTGTAGCATCGGTCAAAAGCAATCCCCCCGATTTGGCTATTGTGGATATAAAACTGGAAGATTCGGCGGCGGATGGTATTATCACTGCCGAGAAAATAGTGGCCCTGCATTCAATGCCGATTATCTATTTGACAGCTAATTCGGAGCGAAAAACGTTTCAACGTGCCAAAGAAACCCTGCCCGCTGCTTATTTGCTCAAGCCTTTTGACCCCGACGAGCTCCTCATGCAGGTAGAAGTGGTGTGGAATTATTTCAAGTCCACCCAGCTTGCTTATGCTTCCGATGGGCTATTCTTTACCATCAAAAACAAGGGTCACCATCGAATTATCCTTAACGAAGTACTCTACCTCGAAGCAGACGGTTCTTCTACCAAAATTTACGTTAAACAGGAAAGAGTACCGCACGAAGTGAGCATGAATTTAAGCAGCGTGGCCGACCATTTTGACGCACCTAATTTCTTCCCTTTATCACGTTCTTATGTGATTAATTTAGATTATGTGGAGCGTATTGTGGAAGATAAACTCTACCTCAGAAATTACGAGAAACCGATACAAATCCCCGTCACAAAAAAGAAAGAACTGGCGCAAAAACTCAGGATTATTAAGACAAAATAGGCGGGAAAATTCACCATTCACCATTCTGCACTTATCATTATTTCTTATGTCTTCTTTCTTCACCGTCGAACTCTCCGACCCGCGCTTTGAATCCGACAATTTGCGTTTGATTGCGGTCAAAAGCCCTGCCCTGAAAAAACGCGCCGACATCAGCGTGTTTGTCCCCGACGTGCCTGTTTCCGAAATCAAAGGAATGGTCATTCTCTTGCACGGCGTATATGGTAGTCATTGGGCTTGGACGCTGAAAGGAGGTGTACACAAAACAGCCCAACGGTTGATAAAAGAAGATAAAATTCCCCCTATGCTGCTGGTCATGCCGTCAGATGGGCTCTTTGCCGATGGCAGTGGGTATGTTCCTCATGTGTCGGAAGATTATGAAAAATGGATTGTAGAAGACGTAATCAATGTGGTAAAAGAGCAAATTTTGGGCAGAGCTTTACCGCTTTTCATTACGGGACTTTCGATGGGAGGTTATGGAGCTTTGCGCTTGGGTGCAAAATATTCCAATAAATTTCAGGCATTTTCGGGACATTCTTCAGTAACAGAGGTGGGACAGCTAAGCCAATTTATGGAAGATTTTGAAGGTTTTATTGCTTCCGTTAAAATCCAAGAGTCTGTATTGGAAAGCCTCTTAAAAAACGAATCAAACCTTTCTCCTTTTCGGTTTGATTGTGGCAATGAGGATATTTTAATTGAATCCAATCGGCAGTTACACCAAGCTTTGATAAAACATCAAATAGCACATAGTTACGATGAGTTTTCGGGTGGGCATGAGTGGGCTTATTGGGAGAAACACATTATTGATTCTTTGCTGTTTTTTGGCAGTTTTTGCCGCTGATTTTTATAATGCCACAATGACCTTGGTCTGACCTACGGTCTGACCCGTTAATATCAATGTAAATAGCTGAAAAATAGAATGAACGATACAATGATTCAAAACAAACCAGCGGTTATTGAAAAAATAGATGCGGATGCCGCAGAAATCAACTTTGGACAACCTTCTGATGATTTGACAGGGGTTTTTCTCCGAACCATTGTTGCTTCTAAACCTTCTGGAAATTTCTTGGAATTAGGCACTGGCGCTGGTCGGGCTACGGCGTGGATGTTGGAAGGGATGAGCCAAGATGCTAAACTGATTTCGGTCGAATCAGATGAATCGCTGATTGCCATCGCTCAAAAACACCTTGGACACGATGCAAGACTTACACTCATTTGTAGTTTAGGGGAGGAGGTCATTACGAGTCTCCCTGCTAACTCTTTAGATATTATTTTTGCCGATACTTGGCCTGGAAAATACAATCACTTGGAAGAAACCCTTTCGTTGGTCAAAGAAGGTGGTTTTTATATCATAGACGATATGCTTCCTCAACCCAATTGGCCCGAAGGCCATGCCAATAAAGTGGCAAACCTTATTGAAACTTTGGAAAATGACAACCGTTTTCAGCTCGTAAAAATGAATTGGGCTTCGGGGGTGATTGTACTCGTTAAGAAGCCATAATAAATTAATAGCTTAACGCATACACCGCAAACGATGCCAGCCAATGCTCGCCGCCATAGCCACCGTTAGCGATTTGCGGCAGGGTAGTATTGATAAAGATCTGTGCACTTTTGAGCAATTGGGTGCGACGCGGGTCGGTTTTGGGCAGTACTTGAGCTATTCCTTTCATACACCATGCGCGGCTCAGCGAGAGTCCGTCTAAGTGGATAATTTGCATATCATTACGATCGCTAACGATGGGCATTTGCACCACATTTTTTAGTCCGGCTGCTGGCATAAATCCATTAAACCACTTTAAAAATGCCGCAGGAGGCAAGATTCGACGCATTAAATCACCCACTTCCAAACTCGGCGACAAAAAATCTGACCCGTCAGGTTCTTGAATGGCTGGAGCATTGGTATTTTTCAAATAAAAGTATTTTGCCTTTTCGATAATTTGGGCTTCAAATGCTGTGTTTTTGACGGTTCGGGCGTAGTCAAGCGCAAAAACCAATCCAAAAGCCGTGTTTGGATGTACGCCTGTACGATTGGGATAAGTTTGTTTGGGTAAAAAATTCGTCCAAAGAGTTAGAATTTGTTGCGTTAGAGGACGGAGATTTTGGTGCCACTGGCGGCCTTGCGGGTCGTCCCAAGTATATAATTCTTCGTCCAATTTGAGCAACCAAGCCCAACCATACGTGCGCTCAAACGTCTTCGACAACGAATATTTTGTAAAATAATCCGCTTCCGCCTGCATTTTAGCAGCCTGAAAACTATCCTCCAAAATCTCACGGATCTGAGCTTCTTCCGGCAAATTTTTGAAAGTTTTGAGCAATTTGACCAACATCCAGTGCCCATGAACGGACGAATGCCAATCCAAACAGCCATAAAACGCAGGATGCAGTTCTTTGGGTGTTAATTTGGCGTCCAATTCAGCCTCAATGGCGTGGCCTGTTTTATTGGGATACTCGGTATGAATACAGTGAAGAGGCAATTTTGCCAAAAACGACGCGCCCGCCGGCGTCAAACGCAATTGGTCGTTTTGAGTAGTCAGGTACGGATTTTGTGCCAAGGTTGCCACAGAAAAAAACAACAGGAATAAAATTAAATATTTCATTGATTATCAATACATTAACTTTCTACTTTTTACTTTTACCTTTTAACACCGCTTAAAACGCCCACGAACTTACTAATTTTAGCCGTTTTTAACTTTGTCTATGGCTTTTTTTCCTCCTTCCTTCCAAAAGCGTATTGTCTTTGCCCTGTGCGTATGGCCCCTGGTCATCTACATTGTATTTTTTGAGACTATTGCCCTCAATGTCAATTACGTGGCTTATGATGATATTCATGTGCTGCAGATCATTGAGCAGTGGCAACAAGCTGCCAATTGGCGCGAGAAATTGGATTGGCTGACAGTGGGTTTTCCCGAACACCGCATTGTGTTTACTCGTCTGACTGTTCTCTGCTCGTATTGGTTTACAGGTTTTGTCAATCTTAAAAACTTAATGATTATCAGCAACTTGCTGTGGGTGGGGCAATTGGGTTTTTTATTCGGTATTTTCAAGAAGCTGTCCTTCCCTTCTCCGTCTTTTGCTTATTTCATTCCCATTTGTTGGATTTTACTTTGCGTTCATTCGTTTGAAAATATTTTTTGGGGAACCAGTTCTTTAGGAAATTTTGGTCTCTTGTTTTTCGTCATGGCGGCGGGGTATTTTTACTCCCAATCGAGCCTAAAAACGCTGATAGCAGCACTTGTTTTCTCCCTATTTGCTACATTCACTTACGGAAATGGTCTGCTCACTTTTCTCATCGGCGGTTTAGTTTTAGCCTTCACTCGTCGTTGGCGCGATTTGGGAGCAACAGTTGCTTTTTTTGCATTCACGATGCTGCTTTATGCCCTTACCCGTGCCCATGCTTCTCCAAGTGGCTTGGATTTAACCAATCCTCAAAACTATGGTTTAGCTCTTAGTTGCTTTTTTGCATTTATCGGCTCTTCTGCCAATTTCAATGTGTATGCCCCTTCTTCGCTACCGATTTGGCTGTCGGTAGCTTGGGGAGCATTACTTTTTGGAGGAGTAGTATGGCTGTTGATGAAAGATGTAAAACTCAAGCGTTTTCAATTTGAATTGAACTCGTTGCAGCTTTTTGCTTTATTTTTATTTCTATTTGTCTGCCTATCGGCCTTGGGAGTCGTTTTTAAACGCGCAGAGGGCGACGGCCTTATTGGGATGTTTAAAGGCCGTTACCGAATGTACCCTACTTGGTTGCTGATTATCGGTTATTTACTGCTACTGAATTGGGGAAAATGGCTGCGTTTTCGCTGGTTTTTACCTTCGGCGATAGGTGGAAGTATAGTATTCAATTTGCTTATTCTCTACTATGCCGTAGCACCTGCCGTCAACAACCGCCGCATGGCTGTAGGGCAGGAGTTCAATTCTATGTATAATCCTGATTTACTGGGGCTTAAAATGTTTGACCTTACAGGCAAAGATTTTTTAAGACTTCAACAACTGTACCAACCCAAGTTGTTTTTCAAACCCTCGGAAAGAAACCTTATTTCTCTAGATTCTACGCTGATTACGGATGGGCGAATGGAGTTGGATTCGGTTTATTTTGTCGAAAACAACTTACACATCAACTACCAAAAAGACTTCATCCGCCCTGTTAAAGACTTTAACGACGGTGCCTACATTGTTCTTCACTCTCCCCAACATACCTACATGGGTGCTGGAATACAGCAGGCTTTACCGCTCAAAACCTTCATTCGGCGAGGTTGGTACTGGGATAAAGGCTTTACAGCGACCTTCAATCGGGCGTCGGTGGCGAAAGGAAATTATGGATTGTATGTATTGCTGCGACGGGATGGCGTAAATCAATTTCTTGACACGCAACGAAGGGTAACGTTTTAAAAAAACTATTCTTTATAAAACATTATTTCTTTGACTATCATCTTGTCCTATTAATTAGGTGAATTAGTAGGATTATATGTGTAAAAACATACCAGAATTTTAATTTGTACTATGGAAAAGAGGCTAATCATGTGTTTAGCAATTGCAGTGCTTACAAACACTTCATTTGCCCAAAATAATTACATTGATTTTGTGAAAGAATTAAGAGGAAAGTATTTTAAAGATACGCCAAAGATATTTTTTAAGTATAATCTAAAACCAATGAAACCGAAAAGGGTAGTGGTTATTGAAGGTATAAAAAAATATATTTTTATTTATAAAAAGCAAGGATTTTCTATTCACTACAATTATTTTGGTGAATGTGGAAAATTTCATATTTCACCAAAATCTAAAATAAATCTAACAGAAAAAGTAAGTATAAAATCTTTACTTACAATTCAGGAATTATATAAAGTAATGCCAGAGCCTTTTCTGCTTATAATGGTAAAAAAGGACTCTTTAATTCTTGTTGAAGCACTATACCCTCTTCCTGATAGTTATGTAAAATTAATTTATAAACCTGTCAGAAATATAGAAAAAATCGAAAAAAATCATATCCCATATAGAGGTTCAGATTATGAACTAATAAAAGATGCTAAACTTGTTGACATAGAGATTCCATCTTTTGGGTGTGATATACCTCCACTGATAAGAGAAGATTATTAATTTTCGTTTTGACAATTTCCACGATTTTAATCAAAACTTAAACTCTTAACTATCACCAATAGAAGCTAAAATCGCTGCACTTTCAAGTAGGTTTTTAATGGGATAATAGGCACTTTTATCGGGAGTTGCTTTCATGGTAATCAGTGGCTCGCCATGACGACTCAGTACGCCAATCCATTCGCCCTCTAAGGCATTATCGGGAAAATGCTGCCATACATAATCATTCACGCGCAACCAATGCTTCAATAAAGTGCGGTCTTTCAATACCTGATAGGCTCTCAGCAAGGCTGTACACGCTTCCAACTGCACCCAAGCATATTTATAACTTGCTTCTGGTTCGACAGTTGGTAAGCTTTTTACATCCAACCAATAAAAATAGCCTCCGTAGGCTTCATCCCAAGTAGTTTCAGCCAAATAGGCAACGTGTTGCGCTAATTGGCGGCGTAATTGACGTTTGTTTAGTTCCCTGGTCAAATCATAAAAAGCATTGAATGCTTCAAAAACCCGACCTGCATGGATTTGTCGCCCGTGCAGACAATCGGAATAACCACCTTCCGAAAATACATTTTCGAGTAAAATATTGGCTCGGGGTTCCCAAAAATGCTTTGTTAATTCGTGAATTAGCGCTTCGGCTTTTTCCTTAAATGTTTTTTCCCCCATCAAATCTTTCGATGCTGTAAGTGCTTTGGCCAATGCACTTAATTCGCCCAGGTTTTTGAGATGACGCCCCGAAAGTAGGTCATCTGCGCGTTTTTGAAGGCGTTTTTCACGACGACGAAAAGCTTTTGAAAGTGCTTTTTTAGCAGCATCGGCATAGGTTTCTTCTTGTGTTAGTTCATACATTAGACTCCAAGCCAAGATAGTAGCTGCTTCGGGGCAACTGTCAGTGGCTTCTACTACACCTCGCCCCGTACCATCCACACTGTTCCACCAATTGTCCTTTGCATCAGTGGCATTAAGGAGCAGAAAATCAGCTCCCTGACGAGCAAATTTTAGGTATTCAGGGCGAGGTTCAAATTGATACAGTTTGGCAAATGCCCAGGCTTGTTGGGCGTGCCACATTACCCATTTATCGGTTGTAATTATTTCTCCTTTTGCTGAAAGTACGCAAAAATAACCCCCATTGCCAGTGTCCAGACTAAACTCTAACCAAAACGGCACAATGCGTTGGAATAGGTCTTGACGGTATTGTTGGGCGTACACAAGTAAATTCATACGGCAAAAATAGATTTTTTTTTACCTTTGTCGTGCAATCTAACTTTATTGTCTCTGCAACTACTTTCTTCATTTCAAAAGCCTCATAGGGTGGCGTAACGAGTCTCAGCCGTTATTGCGTCTTTGTGATGTTTTTCACAAAGGAGCTTTTTAATTGTTTTACGTCCCAACTAACACTTTCTAATGTTTTATATAGAATCAAATCGTTTGCGGTTGATTCCGCTCGATACTTCACAATTGCAGCTTCATGCCTCTGACTATGAGTCACTTCAGCAGTCTTTAGGGCTTATTCCTCGCCCTATGTTGATGGAGGAATACTTTCAAAATGAATTTAATGATGCCCTCCTGAATTATTGGCTCCCCGAAACAGCCGCCAATGTGTCAAATTATAAATGGTTTACCAATTGGCTTATTGTGCACAAACTGGAGAATTGTGTAGTCGGAGGAATTGGTGTAGCAGGTCTTCCCAATGACCAAGGCGAAACAGAGATTGGCTATGGCTTAGACCAAACATTTCGTGGTAGGGGTATTGCGACCGAAGCACTGATGTGTTTGGTCAATTGGGTCTTTCAACATTCTTTTTCTAAGGCAATTATTGCACATACGCTAATTGATGCACCTAATTCACAACATGTATTGCAACGGGCAGGTTTTGAACGAATCAGCGACGAAAAGGGGCTGATTTTGTGGCGAAAAATGAAACCAAATTAGGTAACACTTTCAAAAAGCAGTACGTTTGCTAAAAAAATAACTCAATGAAAATAGCACCCAATCAAGTCGTAGCGTTGGCCTATGAACTTAGTATAATGAATGAAACCGATGAGTGGCAAATGGTAGAAAACGTTGGCGAAGCCGAGCCCATGTATTTTATCCAAGGCATGAGCGGTTTGCCCGATAGTTTTGAAGATAAAATTGATGGCTTATCGGTAGGCGATAGTTTTGATTTTAAGCTCTCACCAGAAGAAGGATATGGCGACTACGACATGGAAGCTGTAGCCGAACTTCCTATTGATATTTTTAAGGTGGATGGGCAAGTGCAAGAAGACCTACTTCAGGTTGGCAACATGATTCCGATGACCAACGAAGAAGGCCACCGATTGGTAGGCCAAGTGGTAGAAGTCAATCGTGAGTTTGTTCTTATGGACTTCAATCACCCTTTGGCAGGTCGTGAAATGCACTTCAAAGGACATGTCATCAAAGTCCGTCCTGCTACTGCCGAAGAACTCGAACACGGCCACGTGCATGGTGAAGGCGGGGTAGAACATTAATTAAAAGTGTCGAATGAAGAGTGGAGAATGTCGAATTATTTTTACTCTGCATTCTAACTTCGACACTCTTAAATACTCGGTTCCTGCTGGCTTAGGCAGTGAAAACTTCCTAAGCCCCAGACAATTTCAGTCGAATCAATCCCTACTACTTTGCGGTCTGTAAAACACTGACTCAGAATATCTAAGGCCCGTTGGTCATTGTCACAACGAAAAGTCGGTACAATCACCGCTGCATTGCTGATATAAAAATTGGCGTAAGATGCTGGCAATCTAAGGTCTTCACTGTACAAAGGCGTAGGCATAGGCAACTCTACGATGTTGAGCTGTTTTCCATTCAACAACCGCATTTGCTTTAATTCATGCAGGTTTTCCTGTAAAATTTCATAGTTATCGTCTGACTTATTTTCTTCGATAATTGTCACGACGGTATCTTCATTCACAAACCGAACGGTATCGTCAATATGGCCATCCGTATCATCGCCTACGATGCCATCACCTACCCAAAGCACTTGCTCAACTCCGTAATAGTCACACAAATACTGCTCAATTTGCCCTTGATTCAGATGCGGATTCCGATTTTCGTTTAGCAAACACGCTCGACTCGTCATGACCGTTCCTTTGCCGTTAAACTCCACCGAGCCGCCTTCCATAATGATGCCTGGTGTAACGTATTCTAACCCTAAATAATGCGCAATGGCCACTGGAATCAAGTCGTCGTTATTAAAAGGAGGGTACTTGCCCCCCCAAGCATTATAGCCCCAATTAAGTATCAAACGTTCTTTAGTGTCGGGGTTAATCACAATACCTGGCCCATGGTCGCGGCACCACGAATCGTTGGTAGCGTGCAACGGCAGCTCAATTTGACTCATGTCCACACCCGCACCGAGCAGATGAAGTTTGATCGTTTGTTGAACAAGTTCATTATGGGAATTGATACAAACTTTCTCGCCTTCGCTGATGGTCTTGATAAATTCAATGTAAGAAGGCAGCATTTTTGGTTGACGTTCGTAGGTCCATGAAGCTTCGGTATGCGGAAAACTCAGCCAAGTAGCACGGTGTGGGTGCCATTCAGCAGGGAAGAAAAAGCCTCGTTGTTTGGGCGTTGCTTGATTTGACATAATACTATTCAACGTTTTGATGCTGCAAAAGTAGATTGTTTTACGTTGAAATTCTCTCTCACTTCCACAAAATCCCCTTATATTTAGTGAAAAATTACACTTACTCATAAACCTCTCTACCCCATGCGTGTTGGCATTTACTTGTTTTTAGCAGGCTTTTTCTTGATTAACTTCGGTAGCCAAGCCCAGAAAAAATATCCTTTTATCAAAAGCGGCGGCAGTATGTTTGATGTCCCTGAAGCCGAGCCGATTGCTGATAAACAGATGAAATACAAAGTGTTGTATGAAATATCCAAAGGGGCAGACAAACCAGATACTGTCAATGCCACGTTGGATAAATTAGCGCGTTTGGTCAATTTACACCTTTCGGCGGGGATTCCTAAAGAAAATTTGGATGTAGTGGCCGTGGTTCATTTTCTGGGAACACCCCTCATTTTGAGCGACGAAGCGTATAAAAAGAAATATGGAGTTAACAATCCCAATACGGCGCTTATTAATGAATTGACAGCTAACGGTGTGAAAATATACATCTGTGGACAATCGCTCTATATGCGTAAATTGGAAAAAGAACCCCGCAATCCCAATATCAAAGTCACGCTCTCGGCCATGCTGTTGATGACGACGCTGCAGTCGAAGGGCTATGTGATGGTAATACCTTAGGGAAATCAAATTGGGATTATTCGATTCTCAAAGATTTATAAATTCCTACAAACTTATCTCGAAGCAAGCCGACTTTCTTTAATTTTGCAGGAATCCAACTGCTACTTACTTTGCTTTTTAAAGATATACTTGGTCACGATGATACCAAGCGTGCGCTCATTCGCTCCGTGCAAAACAACCACGTAGCCCACGCCCAACTTTTTGACGGGCCTATTGGCGGGGCAGGAATCGCTTTGGCATGGGCTTTTGCCACCTATGTCAATTGTGAAGACAAACAACCTGACGATGCCTGTGGACGTTGTGCGTCCTGCGTTAAAATGCGCAAACTGGTTCATCCAGATGTTTATCATATCTTTCCTTTACCCCGCACCCCCAAAGAAGGCGAGGATTTATTGAGAGATCTAACACCCAAATGGCGTGCATTTCTGGACGAATATCCCTACCGAACGCTGCCTGAATGGTTGGCATACATCAATGCGACGGGCAATCAACAAGGAATTATCCCGATTAAAGAATCACGGAGCATTATCGGCAAACTATCGCTCAAGGCTTTTGAGGGTGAGTTTAAAATTATGCTGTTTTGGCAACCTGAATTGCTGAATGTGCAGGCAGCGAACGCACTTTTGAAGATTTTGGAAGAACCACCTGAAAAAACGTTGTTTTTGATTGTATCGAGTCAATCGGACAAACTCCTTACTACGATTATTTCCCGCACACAACGTGTAGCAATTCGGGCTTTTACCGACGACGAAGTTACGACTTATCTAACCCAGAAAGGAATAGAAGTACGAAGAGCGAAGCAGATTGCGTATTTGTGTGAAGGAAATCTTTCGGAAGCGATGCGACTTACGCAAGAAACCGAGGACGACCGCCATATATGGTTTGCCAACTGGATGCGAAAGTGTTATTCGCGTGATTTTGCCGCCTTGGTGAAGCTGGCCGACGAGTTTGATGGCCTTGGGAAAGAAAAGCAAAAAGGAATTTTTGACTATACCCTCAACCTGTTTCGGGATTTATTTTTGTGGCAAAACGGCGTGGAAGATTTGCTTCGTTTGCAAGATGAAGAACTGAGTTTTGTTCAAAAATTTGGGAAAGCTGTGGCACCTTCTGCCATAGAGCTGCTCATTCAGGAAATCACCGACGGGTACTATCACCTTGAGCGAAATGCCCGCGCCAAAGTGCTTTTTTTAGACATTTCACTGACGGCTGCGCGCAGTATGAAAGGATAGAAACATCCCCGTCGGCCGATTTAAAACAACCGACAGGGTTTTACGATTTTACTTGATTGTGTAGGCAGTGACTCCTTGTTGGTTAATCCCAAAGAAGAGGTAGTTATTAATGGAAAGAACACTGCGGACTTCGCCTTGTAACATAAAGCCTGAACGAGCCTGCGGAACATAACTGAATTTCCCTTGGCCGTTGTTGTGCAAAAGCACCCCAAAATTGGCGTCGTAATGCCCAAAACGCAAGCGGGTATGTAATTGATTTCCACAAAGAAGAAGGTCTTTTTTGCCGTCTTTGTCATAATCCAAAGCCACCAACGCATGCACAGGCGACGCCTGGACTTCGAGCGGAAGGGCTTGAGGGATAAACTTCCCATCGGCACCACGAATAAACAAAGTGGTGGCAAGGTGATTTGCTTCCAAACGTCCCGCACCACTCAATTCCGACGAATCAAAAACATCTTGCAGCGTCGCTTCGGCGTACGTTTTGTAGTCGGTGTAGCGCTTGCCCATGATGGGAAGCTGCCCAATCAACTCATCACGCGTGACGTACGGGTAGCTTTTTCCTTGAATGTAGGTGCATAAAATGGGGTCAATTCGGCCGTTTTGGTCAAAATCTTTGAAATACAATTCGGCAGGTTGTTCTTTCGAGGCTTTCACTTGCGAGTTTAGTCCCAAATTCCCGACGACCAAGTCCATTTTTCCATCGCCGTTGAAATCGTCCACCAGCAATTTGTTCCACCAACCGCTGTATTTTTGGTCAAAATAGGCATCCGTTTTGTTCTCCAGTTTGCCATTGACATTCTCAAATACCGTGATGGGCATCCACTCGCCCACTACAATCAACTCGGGCTTTTTATCGCCATTGAGGTCGAGCCAGGCCGCATCCGTTATCATGCCCATTTTTTGTACTTCAGGAGCTATACTGGTAGTTATATCTTTAAAAGTAACCCCAGTTGAGCTGCCAATAGGGCTGAGTATAAAACTTTGCGGAGTCTCAGGATAGCTTCCTGGCACAACTCGCCCACCTACAAACAAATCAGGTTTTCCGTCGCCATTCACATCCGCTACCCGAACGCAGCTTGTGCTCACGGGCATTGAAGGAAGTGCGGCCGCATTTTTGGTGAAATTCCCCTGACCGTCGTTTAGGTAAAGTGCATCCTGCAAAAGCGGGTCGTTGGGCTGAAAATTGGCATATCCTCCGTGACAAACGTATAAATCAAGGTCTTTATCGCCATCGGCATCAAAAAACACAGCGTCCGAAGCATCGCTTTTGGCATCCATTTCAAAAGCGGGTTGCGTTTTTTTGGCAAAACGCGGAGCGGCGTCCGAACTGCCTTTTTGTTGCAAAAACAAAGCACCAGCTTGGCCGTTTCCACCTCCCACAAAGACGTCTTCGAGGCCGTCGCCATTCACATCGCCTTTGGCAAGGCACGGCCCCACGTACGATTGTGGGTTGACCATCAAAATCTGACGTTTGAAATCATTGAAGCCTGTTGGGGGTTGTTGGTACGCAATGGGCGAGGAGGTAGGTTGAAAAAGTGGCGCGGGAGGCGCAGCCTTGAAAGGATTCAACGTCGCGTCTTTCACATTGAGCGTCAGCCATTGGTCACCTTTGAGGCTGGCAAGGCGCTGTTGTTTGCCGTTGGGCCAAGTAATGTGCAGCGAATCAACGGTGGCGTTTGTCCCTAATCCAAAATTAAGAACCCCCGACACGCTCGACTGATACCCACGCATGGGCATTTGTTCGAGGTACTGAGGTTGGCCTTTTTGGAAAATGGTCACTTTGGCACCGATTCCAAAACGATTGTTTTCTGAACCAGCCAAACTGATTTTGAGGTAGTGGTTTTGGAGTTTTTTGTTGGCATCGTTTTGATAAATAAAAGCGGGGGCGTTGATGTTATTAACGACCAAGTCCAAGTCGCCATCGTTGTCCAAATCAGCATACACCGCACCATTGCTGTTGGAATGTTGACCCAATCCCCAAGCCATACCAACGTTTTTGAAGGTTAGGTCCTTGTTGTTTTTATAGGCGTAATTGACCACGTTCGAGGCGGGCATTTGTTGCACGAGTTTCATCACGTCGTCGCGGGTCACGTTGGTCGCATTTTGCTGAAAGTCATTCATGTATTTCAGAAAATCGAGGTTCGTATAGTCGCGCAAGTAGCCGTTGGTAATGTAGAGGTCTTTCCAGCCGTCGTTGTCATAATCGGCAAACAAGGCTGCCCAGCTCCAATCGGTGTTGGAAATTCCCGCCATTTGGCCGATTTCGGAGAACCTCACCCTGCCCTCTCCTTTCAGGCGAGGGTTCAATACCCCTTCTCCTGAAAGGAGAGGGGGGCAGGGGGTGAGGTTAAGTTGCAACATATTCCGCATAAACTGCTTTTGAAAACCCGAGCGTATGGTCATGTCAAACTTCTCGTAGTTGTCGGGGGCCATCAAGAGTTTCTGACGGCGATTATCTTCGGGCAACATATCGAGGGTAAAAATATCGGGGAAGGCGTCGTTGTTGATGTCGGCTACGTCGTTGCCCATCGAAAACTGCGAAATATGCCCCATCGCCTGCCCAAGTTGGTCGGTAAATCCTCCTTTTTGGTTGTTGATATAGAGGCGGTCGGGGATAGTATAGTCGTTACTGACGTAAATATCAGGCCAGCCATCTTGGTTAAAGTCGGCGATTCCCGCCCCCAAACCATAGGAAAGCGGCGAACTATTGATGCCCGATTGGGTAGTAATGTCGGTAAACCGTTTGTTATCGTTCCTAAAAAGTCGAGAGCCGCTTACCTCATCGTTCATTTTTATCCATTCGGCACTATTCGACTCATTCAGAACGGGCAACGATTTGATGTTGTGATTGAGCAAAAACAAATCCAAATCGTCATCGCGGTCGTAGTCGAAGAAATACGCGTTGGTACTCGACGCCATGCTGTTGAGGCCGTATTCAGCGGCTTGTTCTACAAAGGTAGGGATGCCTTGAGGGTTGTTGCCTTGGTTGATAAAGAGTTCGTTGGCTTTTTTCTCAGGCATCAAATTGCCCGAGTGGCACACGTAAATATCCAATCGGCCGTCGCCGTTGACGTCAGCCATAGTCACCCCTGTTTTCCACGGCCCTGAGCGCCCTGCCGCTCCCGACGGAAGTGTGATGTCCTCAAATTTCATGTTGCCACGGTTGAGGTACAGTTTATTGTCGCTCATGTTGGCCGTAAAATACAGGTCTTCGAGCTTATCACCGTTGAGGTCGCCCACGGCCACGCCACCGCCGTTGTAGAAATATTCGTACATCAAAACGTTGGTATTCAAACCTTCGTTGATGATGTTTTGAAAGTCAACCCCCGTTTGTTCGGCGGTTAGCTGCGTAAAAAGGGTAGGTTCTTGTCGGTTTTCTTGGGTGTTGTCTTGTTGGTTGCAGCTTATAACAATGAGTAGTATCAGGAGATATAGAGGTGGAAGGTAAAGATGTTTCATCAATATTTTGACAGATAAAGCTTTGAAGTTTTAAGATATTTTAAGGCAATTCACTACAAAACTGAAGTAGTTTTTTTAGATTATCCTCATTGTCTAAATCAAGAGATTGTTCTTTGAAGTAGGTTTCAATTGCCTTTTTATGCGTAGAGAACAATTTTGTAAAACCAGATTTATTTGTTTTATAAAAACGATGGTTCAAGTCCATTAGGAAATACGTTTTTTCTTTTGAAAAAACGATGTCTCCTTTTGAGGCAAGTTTTTGAACAGAACTATTGCCCGAAGAAAGCATATTGACTTCCCTGATAGAGGATGTACCAGAAGATTTTCCCATAGCTGCCATTTTTTCTACAGCAGCTACTTTGAACATTGTCTTAACGACCAGATATGCTTTGGGAGAGTCTGCAATACGTTCTACATAGCCGTGTGTAACATCATAGTAAAAAATATTGTCGCCTATCTGAATCTGTTTAATAGTTTGTTCATTGGCTAACGATAAGGTATCCCTCGTCAGGCTAAGAAACTGTACTTCCCCCAGTTGGAAATTATAGTTGAGTTTTGCTGTTGCGGGAGTATTGTTATAAAAAGTAACAGTACCTTCCTTAAATTGAGGATAGCGATAACGATCTACTACAGGAATAGCATATTTTAAGTCAGTATCAGCTTTTACTCTGACTGATTTTGTGTCTTGCGCCTCTAAAGACAGCGCGACTCCAAAAATTACTAATAATAGAATACCTGTTTTCATTATAACTGTTTTTAGGAATAACACTTCTTCACAAACAAATTTACACAAACTTCTCCTTATGAGGGCATAAATTAAAAAAATCTATGCCCTACGTTTTTTGAGAGCATAGATTTTGATAAAGTGCTGGAGAGTCTATTAGACTCTTCAAGTTCTTATAATTACTAATTAGTATCCAGCATTTTGAACCAGTTTAGTATTTCGGTTCATTTCGTTGCGGTCTATTGGTAAATAATACAATTTATCAGCCCAGTTACGATTTTCTTTACCAGGATCAATTTCAAATACGGTGTAAGCGTAGTTGTAATTTTCTTTGTCGTATTTATACAAACTTACCGTTTTTCCAGGTTTAAGCGTACCTACAATACTGATACCGTTGGCTTTACGGCCTAAAGTAGTAGGGGCAATCATCCAACGGCGAGCATCGTGAAAACGCTGTTCTTCCAAGTACATTTCAATGCGTTTTTCGTTGCGGAAACGATCTCTAAGTGCATCACCAGACTCGGTAAGGGCAGGCATACCTGCGCGGAAACGAATTTTGTTGAGCCAAGTACGTGCTTCTGCATCTTGACCTAACTCGATACAAGCTTCAGCATAATGGAACACCATTTCAGTATAACGCAGTACAGGCCAAGGCACTTCTTGCCAAGTGTTTTGGTCAACAATGGCAGGATTGGGGTCGGTAAACTTACGAATGTAGTAGCCTGTATAGCTTCCGTTCCAGTCTTCGATAGGGCTTTGACGAGTATCTAACCCGAAGTGAGTTACTTTTGCACCAGAAGAATTGACAATTTCATAACGGCCCGTTTGGATTTGGCTAGCAGGGTCACGTGGTAAATTAGCATTGCTGCGTACTTTCCACGGTGAACCTTCAGTAAGGATAGAAGCATAAAAACGAGGGTCACGATTTACGTAAGGGTCTGAAGCATGTGCAGGGTTTTTCCAGTCAAACTTGCTGCCATCCATCATTTCGTAGTCGTCCACCATGATTTGAATAGGAGTATTCCCCGCCCAGTTGTTATAGCCATTAGGGCCATTGAAAAGTCCCTGACGTCCGCCGTTTTCTTGTTTTGCATTGATGAAATAACGTGCCATCAACAATTCGTTTTGTCCACCATTACGCGACAAAGAGTTGTTCATGTAGTTGGTTGTTCCTTGTTGTGGCGAAGCAGGTGCCGTCAAATTGAGCAAATTTCCATATCCAGGTAAATCTAAAACAGCTTTAGCAGCCGCTTTAGCTTTCTGCCAACGGTCGGCTTGTGTACCCGTCACGTTTGCTATCAATTCGGGTTTGCTAAATGCACCAAGCACGGTAGATTTTGCTTTCATTTTGGTAGCATCGTGCAAATCGCTCGCATCGTAAGTTAAGATACGAGCTTTCAGTGCCAAAGCAGCCGCTTCGTTAGCACGACCAGCAGCCATGCTTTTACCTTTTAGCAAGGCGGCAGCATCGTCCAAATCTTTTACAATAAAAGCCACTGTTTCTGCCCAAGTGTTACGAGGGGCCATGTAATCGGCTTCTCCCAAATCATACGGGCGATCTACCAAAGGTACACCACCGTAGTAGCGGGCCAATTGATGATAGAAATAGGCACGCATAAATTTGGTTTCACCCGTCAAACGCTCTACAATATTGCCTGTGTTTGTAAACTTAGGGCTTGCGAGGTTCTTTAGAGCAAGGTTGCAAGCACGGATACGTAGGTACATTTGCTGCCAACTAATAGTGCCGTTTACCCAACCAATATCGGCGGGGTTTGAACGGCCTTCTGTGATGGTAGTAATACCACGACCAGGGTGAGTAAAGATGGTTTCATCGGTCAACGAAGCCAGCATTTGTTCGTCGAAACCGCCGTTACCAAAACCAGCGTAAATTTCCGACACAAAGGCTTCTGCTAAGGGAGCATCGGTCCAAACGGCATTTTCTGAAAGCTCGTTGAGGGGTTGGGTATTTACGAAACTATCGTCACAACTGGTTACAACTACCGTTGTAGCGATAAGTGATGCGATTAAAAATTTGTATTTTTTCATCTCTATTTTTTTAGTTGTGTAATTTGTAATTAATCAATGCGAGGCATTTTACCGACATAACCAACTGTTCTTGATTAATGTTTTCAAATGGTCTCATCGCACGGGCGTCGCAGCGGCGAACCGTCCCCGTTTCAAATTACGATGTTATTAGAATGCTGCAACAAGACCTACGTTCAGGATTTTCTGCTGAGGATAATACTGCCCAGTAGAGTTATCTGTTTCGGGGTCAAACACCTTCAATTTATCAACCGTGAAAAGGTTCAAACCATTGAAATAAACACGAAGGGTATTCATTCCAATTTTTCTTACCAAATTAGAAGGAATGCTGTATCCTACTTCTAAGTTCTTCAAACGAACATAGTCAGCACTTCTCAGCCAATAGTCGTTGTTTGTAGAGAAATATTGGTCGTTACGGTTAGCAATACGTGGGTGCTTGTCGCTTGGATTGTCAATCGTCCAACGATTTTCGTACATATCCAACAAGTAATTACCAATGTTACCCATTTCAGCAGCACTTACAAATTGTTTTGCTCCAGCCGCTCCTTGAATCAGAACAGTTAGGTCAAAGTTGCGATAGCTTGCTGAGAGGTTAAGTCCACCCGTAAATAAAGGAATGTTGGTGAAGTTGTTACGTACTTGGTCGTCAGGAGTGATTTTTCCATCACCGTTGTAGTCTTTGTACTTCATATCACCTGGACGTAGCGTATTTACGATAGCCTTGTAGTCAATAGTGTTGGCGTCAATGGCAGCTTGGTCTTTAAACACACCATCATAAAGGTAGGTCTGGTATGTAAACATTGGTTTGCCCGTTGTTTGCTGCCATGCAGGTGCGCCAGGTGCTTCATCCCAGAACAAGATTTTGTTTTGAGCATAACCACCGTTCACGCTTACGTTATACTTAAATCCATCTTTCTGATTGCGGTAGCCAATGTTAAACTCCCACCCTTTGTTAAGAACTTCTCCCAAGTTTTGACGTGGTAAAGTCAAACCTGTGCTTTGAGGAACAGATGCGTTTTTAGTCCAAAGGATGTTGGTACGCTTGTTGGAGAATACATCAAACTCGAAGAACACGTTACCATTAAGCAATTGTCCTTCCAAACCTAAGTTAGAGTTGGTAGCCACTTCCCACGTAATAGCTGTGTTAGGAATACGCGCTTCAAACAACGTTTTCGTTTCGGCATTGCCTAAAATGTAGCTTCTGAACCCGTAGGTAGAAAGGTACTGATAAGAAGGAATTTGGTCATTACCCAACTGACCGATAGAACCACGAAGTTTCAAGAAATTGACCGCAGGCAATGCTTTTTTGAAGAAACCTTCTTCCGAAATCACCCAACCTGCCATAACTCCTGGGAAGAAACCGTAGCGAGTTTCTTCGGGGAAGATATCGGAACCATCATAACGCCACAAAAACTCAGCGATGTATTTTTCCTTAAAGTTATAACCGACCCGACCAAAATAATTGATACGAGCTGTTTCAAAAGCACCACCGTTGTTGTTACGTTGTAAGTCACCACCAGCAAACATTTGGTCAAGGGCAGTAGAAAGGAAGAAACGACGGAAAGCTGAGAAGTTATCGCCTTTGATGGTTTCACGGTTGGTACCAGCCAACAAGTTTACAGTATGGTTTCCAATGGTTTTGTCATAAGAAAGCACCGTACCCAACAAGATATTGAGTTGATTAATATTCACTTGGTTTAAGCTTGGATCGGCAGGACCTCTACGGGCAGGTACAAGGTTTGGATTGCCGTTGGCATCTACGCCCGAGCCTTTTTGATACAATGTCCAAGGAATTAACCACGTTTTGTTGTTTTGTGATAAATTGTCAATAGCAGCATTCATGCTCAATTTAAGACCATCTACCCAAGGGAATTTAATATCAATCTGACCATTTGATTGGAAATAATTGCGTACATCCTTGTCATAACCAGCCAAGTCAGTAGTGATTACGACAGGGTTCTGACCGTTTTCAATGTCTGGGCCAGGGAGACCATTAGGCCAGAAAGCGGGTTCTTGGGGTTTCCCACGCATCAACATCCGGAAGATAGCACCAGGAGATTGTGTAGAATACTGACGCCCTTCTTGGCGGCCTACTACACCTAAGGTCATGGTGACATACTTATTGATTTTGGCATCAAAATTCAAACGCATATCATACTGTTTGTAGCCAGTAGATGACTTAATGTAGTAAGCATCTTGGTTTTGGTAGCCCAACGAAGCTAAGTACGAGAAGTTTTCGGTACCGCCGTTGAGTTGAAGATTGTGGCGTACTTGTGGTGACCAATTTTTGAGTGTAGCACCGTACCAGTCTGTGTTAGGATAGTTCCAAGGGTCAGAGCCGTCAGCATATTTCTGAATAGCCTGTGGAGTGAAGGGAGCATTACGTACCGTGCCGTTAGGACGAGTAAATGAACCCGTGGTTTTGTAGGCTTGGTTAGCTGCCGCCCATTCCGATACTGGCAAAGCATAAATATCCAAGTCATTCAGCATACTGGTATATTGAGCCGCATTGGTCAATTTAGGAATAACCGTTGGGTTAGACCAGCCTTGATTAAGCGAATATGAAAGTTCAGGTTTGCCAGTTTTACCACGCTTGGTAGTAATCAAAATAACCCCGTTGGCCGCCCGCGAGCCATAAATAGCTGCCGCAGCATCTTTCAAGACTGAAATGCTCTCAATATCGGCAGGATTGAGACGGTCAAGACCACCAGCACGGTTGGGGATACCGTCAATTACGATAAGCGCCCCGTTATTGTTCAAGGTATTTGAACCCCTGATTCTGATGGCCGAACCATCACCACCTGGTAAACCACTGCGATTTACGGCAGTTACCCCTGGCAAACGTCCCGCCAATGAGTTTGAAAGGTTAGCTGCTGGTGATTTCACCAAATCAGTACCTTTCACACTTACTACTGAACCCGTTACAGTTTCTTTCTTTTGAGTTCCGTAACCTACCACTACGACCTCATTCAGTGCTTTTACATCAACTGCCAAGGTGACATTGATAGTAGAGCGATTGCTGACAGGAATTTCCTGAGATAAATAGCCGATAAATGAAAATACCAAGAAGGCATTTTTTTCATCAGGTACATTGATAGAATATGCCCCGTCATTGTCGGTAGTAGTACCTGTAGCGGTTCCTTTTACAATAACACTTACACCAGGTAGTGCCTGCCCTTGCTCATCCGTAATTTTTCCTTTAACCGTAATAGCGAGGGCTTCTATCCCTTTGCGTTCGGGCTGGAGTTTAGCAAATACGGCTGATTTGCCAGTTTGATGAGTTTGCTTAGAATGTACGCCATATTGTGCATATCCTACCGTGTGCCCAACGATAAGCATTGCTAAGGGTACTTTCAACAAACTGAGTTTGTAGCTCATTTTTGTCATAAGAAAATGGAGATTTATGGTTGATAGATAAACTGAATTAAAAGCAATGTTGGGTACTTCGTTAAATATGGCCTACTAAAAGTGTGGAGTGACTTTCGATGAATACCAAAAAACCTATGTTGAAATGATTGAGCGTGCCTATTTTTAGGTACAGACAACAATGTCCTATTGAGTGAGACTGAAGCAAATCATAGAGTACAGGAATAGATGTATGATCGATAGATAAAAGATTTATTGAGTGTTTTATTAATTAATGCCTAAACTTAAAGGAAGGCTTACGATGTCTTCTCGGTATTATAATTAAAGCCCAAACTTAACTTAAATTACTGCTATTATTTTAGGGGAGTTGAGATACATGGGGTCAGATAAGTATAGATAATTGTTGGTAAGATGAACTAATTCCATTAGAGCCTTGCACTGGTTGAGATTGTACACAGATAAATTAATACAAATTAATGACAAAAAAACACAAAATGCTTCGCTTTTGTTTGCATATTCTGACACTATTTTGACTGAAAAATGAAAATTAATCTTATTTTTAGTCAAAAAAATAACTTATTTCATTGAAACACATAGGTAAACACCCGAATATCGCTTTTATTCAAAAATTTGGGTAAGATTGAAATATGATAACCAGTACATACGTATATTTGTAACAATGTCAATTGAGAAGAACAGTAAGCCTAAAATATCCAAAAAGCCGGTAATCGGTCGTGCAGATGTAATCGATTTTCCCGATTTAGGACTAACCGATGTTCGCGCCAAAGTAGATACAGGTGCCTATACTTCGGCCATTCATTGCTACAAAGTACGCATTATCAAAGAAAAACTTACCTTTTATTTGCCTGCTCATCGGGGCGAAAAACACAAAAAATTTGTTACGGAACATTTTGAATTGAAGGCAGTCAAAAATTCATTTGGACAAACGGAGATGCGTTATGTGATTAAAACAAAAGTAACGCTATTCGGAAAAACATTTAAGACTGAATTCTCGTTGGCCGATCGCCAGCAAATGCGTTATCCTGTACTTTTGGGACGAAAACTGCTCCGCAATCGTTTCATAGTAGATGTATCGTTAGAAAACGTATCATTTTCTCAAAAATCAACGGATTGATTAACAAAAACGTAACATTGGCTCAACAGACTTCCTTTTAATTTTGCCGTGTTTTTTACATCAACTTCTGCTATTTTTAAAGATAGCCTGTTTATTATCAATAAATTATGAAAATTGCAATTCTTTCTGCCAACGCCAAATTGTACTCGACTAAAAGGTTGGTAGAAGCCATTCGTCAACGTGGACATGAAGCGGTAGTCATCAATCATTCGCTTTGCCATGTACTCATTGAAGAAGAAAGTCCCGTAATATTATATAAAAATAAGCTCGTAGAGGGTATTGATGCGGTTATCCCGAGAGTGGGTGCTTCTGTTACTGATTACGGAAGCACTGTAGTACGTCAGTTTGAAATGATGAAAGTATTTACTACCGTCAAATCTCAAGCCATTATGCGCTCGCGCAACAAGCTACGAAGCCTACAAATCCTCTCAAAGGCAGGTGTCCAGATACCCAAAACGGTATTTGCCAATCAAGCCAAAGATGTAGATAAACTTATCAAACTCGTAGGAGGTCCGCCAGTAATTATCAAATTGCTCGAAGGCACGCAAGGTGTAGGGGTGGTTTTGGCCGAATCTAACAAGGCGGCCAAATCTACTATCGAAGCCTTCTATGGTTTGAAAACCAATGTCTTAATCCAAGAATACATTGCAGAATCGAATGGTACTGACATTCGGGCGTTTGTGGTAGGAAACAAAGTAGTAGCTGCTATGAAGCGGCAAGGTCAACCCAGCGATTTTCGTTCTAACCTACACCGAGGCGGTAGCGCTGAGGCAGTGGCCCTTTTACCCCACGAAGAAAAAGCAGCTTTACAAGCGGCCAAAGCTTTAGGCGTACGTGTAGCAGGCGTAGATTTTATCCAGTCAAACCGTGGCCCTATGATTATGGAAGTCAATTCGTCGCCAGGCTTAGAAGGTATTGAGAAGATTACAGGCGTCAACGTAGCCGACCTCATTGTAGCTTATATTGAAGAAAAAATCCCTGCCGACGAAAACGACATGATTGGGGTATAGGTAAAAAGTGCTATTTTTCAGCTTTGAACCTATGATGAAAAAAGTACTATATGCTTGATAAGGCTTCTTACAGCAAACAACCCAAATGCTTAGTCGCTTTGGATTCCATTATTTTTGGATTTGATGGCAACTTACTTAAAGTTTTACTTGTAAAACGGGGGCCCAATCCCAATGTAGATACATGGTCGTTGATGGGTGGATGGCTAAGCCCCAGCGAAAATTTAGAACAATCGGCTGAGCGTATTTTGTATGAATTGACGGGTTTGAAAGGCGTCTATTTAGAGCAACTTTATACTTTTGGCGATGTGAATCGTGACCCGATTGACCGTACTGTATCGGTAGCTTACTTTGCATTGATTAAGATTGAAGACTCTAAAATTCCGCAGGTTCATCATGCCCACTGGTTCCCAGTCAGTGAAATGCCCAATGAAATTCTTTTTGACCATCGTCAGATGATTGACTTGGCGATTCGGAAATTACGCTACAAAGCGGCCCTTCATCCTTTAGGATTCGAACTTTTGCCCGAAAAGTTTACCATTCCCCAATTGCAAAAGCTCTATGAAGCCATTTTTCAAACGACCTTCGACAAACGCAATTTTAGCCGAAAAATTCTTTCAACCCATTTGTTGGTCAAATTAAAAGAGAAGCAGAAATCGTCTAAAAAGGGGGCGTATCTGTATCAGGTAAATCAAGAAAAGTACGAAACATTTAGCAATTCTTTCTTGAATTTTGTATCCAATCCTGCTTTTTAAAAGAACTAAAAAAATCGTGCCTTGCCAAATTCGGCAAGGCACGATGAAATAGAGTTTTTGCACTCAAACTTACACTACCTGTGCTTCGCGGTGAATAATAGCTTCCCGATCTGGGCCTGTGGAGATAAAGCTAATGGGCAATTTCAATTCTGTTTCTAAAAATTCAATGTAAGCTGCCAATTCGGCGGGTACTTCATCATAAGTATGTAGGTTGTTGAGTGAAGTAGCCCATCCTTTAAAAGTCTTATAAATAGGTGTTACATCATCGTCGCAGAGGTCATAAGGAAACTTATCGGTCAGGCTGCCGTCAGAAAGCTGATAGTGAGTACATACTTTAATTTCTTCAAAGATATTAAGCACATCTACTTTCATCATCACCAACTGTGTCACACCATTTACCATAATGGTGTATTTAAGGGCAGGCAAGTCCATCCATCCACAACGACGCGGACGCCCAGTAGTAGAACCAAATTCACGGCCTTCTTGGCGCATTTTTTCGCCTACTTCGTCTAAAAGTTCGGTTGGGAAGGGCCCACTGCCTACACGCGTACAGTAGGCTTTAAAAATTCCATAGACTTCACCAATGCGTTGAGGGGCAATCCCTAGTCCCGTACAGGCACCAGCAGTAGTAGTGGTAGAACTGGTAACAAATGGATAAGAACCAAAGTCAATGTCTAATAGTGAGCCTTGCGCTCCTTCTGCTAAAACAGTTTGCCCTGCTTCCAGGGCTTCATTGACTACATATTCGCTATCTACAAAAGTAAATTGCTTCAAAAACTCCGTAGCTTCAAAAAATGCTACTTCAGCTTCAGGAAGTGTGGTTTCATAATCATAGTTGTAAAAAGCCAAAATAACTTTGTGCTGCTCAACCAAACGGTTGTATTTCTCCTGAAAATCAACTGACAGAATATCCCCCATTCTAAGACCTTGGCGGGCTACTTTGTCTTGGTAAGTGGGGCCAATCCCACGTAATGTTGAACCAATTTTAGCGGCACCTTTGGCTTGTTCATAGGCTGCATCTAAGAGGCGGTGAGTTGGTAAAATGACCGCAGCTTTTTTAGAAATAAATAAATTTTTATGAATGGAAAGATTGAACTTGGCCAATCCTTCGATTTCTTTTTTTAACACAATCGGATCCAGAACAAGGCCATTACCGATAATATTTTTGATATTAGAGCGAAAAATTCCTGATGGAATTTGGTGCAATACATGCTTAAAACCGTCAAATTCGAGTGTGTGGCCTGCATTAGGGCCACCCTGAAACCGCGCTACAACTTGATATTGCGGTGCCAAAACATCTACTATTTTCCCTTTTCCTTCGTCGCCCCATTGGAGGCCTAGTAATACATCAACTTTCATTAGAACTTATAAGCCCCCAACCCCAAGGGGAGTTTAAAAATGGATGAGAGACGTGCTTTGAGGTTGGAACATAAGCACGGCTGTATAATTTAACAAGTTGATAAAACTACTCTATTTCAACTCGTTTGGGTCGTTCCATAATCGCTTTGGTTCGGTTATCACAATTTTCACGTTGGCAATTGCCATAGAAAATCAGGGAATGATGAAGTACATTGAATTTAAGTAACTCACCCACCATATTTTGGATATTCTGAACACGAGGGTCACAGAATTCCATTACCTGATGGCAGTCCATACAAATAATATGGTCGTGTTGACGGTAGCCATAGGCTTTTTCATACTGTGCCAGATTTTTACCAAACTGATGCTTAGTCACCAAATCGCAGTCCACAAGTACGTCTAAGGTATTATAAACCGTAGCACGGCTTACGCGATACTTTTTGTTTTTCATCGAAATGTACAACTCATCTACATCAAAGTGATCTTCACGAGTGTATATTTCTTCCAATATCGCAAAGCGTTCAGGCGTCTTGCGAAGACCTTTGCGCTCCAAATAAGCTGTTAGGATACGCTTGGCTGCTTGTAGATTTTCTTGCTTGGCTTGGGGCATGAGTACAAATTTGAAAATTTGAAAATTTGAAAATGAACCTAAATTTTCAAATTGGTACATTTCCGAACTTTCTAATTAGAATAACAAAAGTACTAATTTTCAATCAAAACGCGCTACTTTAAATACGCCGTCCACCTTTTCAATTTTCTGAATGAGTTGCTCCAAATGGCGGGTGTCATAAACGTAAAGCTTGATATGTCCCTCAAAAATCCCCTCATCAGTTTCGACTGAGATAGACCGAAT
>JBDHXS010000007.1:0-29378 GCA_039810845.1 Runella sp.
TGACCAGCAACTGTAATAGATGCGCGCTCGAGTATTGCATACTCGCTTTGGAGAGAATCAATATAATCTAAAAGAGGGATTGTGCTCTCCCCTTTCCTGATAGATAGATAAATAAATTTAGTTGTGTTAATAATTTCAGGTATTTCTGGAAAGCCCTTTAACTCACTCGCTGCTTCCTTAGCAAGATTTTTTATAGATTCATACAGCAAATTCCATTTGGATTTAAGCACAGATTTTTGCTCTTTGATATCCAACCTCCTTAGATCGGAAATCAAAGCATCAAGATTCAAAATGAATTCTATAGCCTTCGCTTTACTTTCTCGGATGCCGTAGTTTGGGATAGTTGCAAGATAATCTGACCAGCCAGTTTTTTGTTCAATAAAAAATGCCGAAAAAATGGATTGAATATACAATTTAGTCTTTCTTGCCTTGGCCCCTGTTACTTCTGGCAAATCCCAAAAAATAAATTTTTCGAGAAAATAGTGAAAACCATAGTCATCATCTTGGGCGGCACCTGCATCATGCAAAAACATTGAAACATGCTCAGATTGGTGGTTTTCTGTTAGGATCGCACCTTTATATATATCAATTAAGCGGCTATCTTTGCCTTCTCCAGTCACATATCTCTGAGTTGTTACTATTTCGTTCCCGTTGAATATTTCGAGAAAGATCACACTACTAAGAACTTGATATTCTTTTTTAGAAGGGCCTTTTACAACGTCTTTTAAGACGGATTGCATGGTTTTTTCACCTCTCCCTCCTATAAGTTCTTCTAGCCCCAATCCATAAAATATAGATTGAACCAAGGTGCTTTTTCCTGTTGTGTTATCTCCTTTAAGGATATTTAGGCCTTCGGAAAAAGTGTTAAAGGTTCCATATAATCCATCAGTCGTATTGACTTCAATTTTAATTGCATTAATCCTGAGCATAATTTCCAAACCAATTTTTTGAAATATTCAAAACTTTAGACTCAGAGACTTTTTGGCCGATTAGGTTCAAGAAGGTTATTTCGTCACGAAATAGATATGAATCGAGGAGGATTTTTTTTACAAGTGACTCTCCTTTACTTGAAAGTGAATAATTATCCTTTTCTACCACAAAGACTTTTTCGGCAATTCCAAATTTTAAAGCCCTATTAAGAGAGGGCTCAATTCCCCATGTATGAGATATGTCAGATCTATTTTTTTGTAATATTTTAAGAATCACTTCCATATTTTCTGATGATTTTAGCATCCATGAAAACAAGTGAAGCTTCAATAAGGATGCTTTCCTATTTCTACAACATAGAAAGAGGATCAAAGTAATTTGAGAAATCTTAAACATCGGCCTGTAATCTGCCGAAATAGCGATAGGGCGTTTTTGAAACCTCATTTCGTTGATTTCAAAAAAATCAAGAATAGATGACATTATTCTGCTGTTTATTCAAACTCTAACGGGCATTCAAGAATCCACCCATAAAATATTTTATGACACAACGATCGAATCATCATCGTATGTAGCTCAGGGAATTCTCGTGCGATTAACATTTCCAACTCAGCCTCAACCTCTTTGTAAAAATTGGAGTTATTTTTTTCATTTAACGCACATTTAATGGGAAGATTACTCTCAAACTGGGCAATCACTCTCAGAAACATCTCATACCTCGGCTGATTAAAAGATTGCCAATTTCTAAGGACTTCGTTGCCTGTAAGGTATCCTTGTATCGCTGAAGTAGTAATTTGATTTACTTTATTGTGAATATCAGAATTCTTCTTGGGTAAAACTTTTTCAAATTTACGTATGGCGTTATCAGCAAATGTGAGGTTTTTGCTCTTCCATTCAATAACATCATCGGCAGAAACTTTTTTTTCCGATGTTAAGTCAATCTTAGTATTAGTGCCTTGAAGCACTAAAGGAGCCTCCTTAATGTAGAAATCCCAATTATGAACTAGAACTTCAAAATTAGGATCAATATGAGGGAGATTCCGTTTTCGGAACTCTTCTTCTTTTTCTTTGCAAAAAGCGATCAACTCTTTATTTCGGTATTTGGGGGTTACAAAAATCCATTCTTTAATTTTTGAGTCTTTTAAATACCTAACTAGTTCATTCTGATAGGTTTCTAATTTCTCTAAATCAGTTGTGATTTTGTTTTTTTGGCGAGTATGTAAATCAGCGGTAGTGGTGTCATTATCAGGGCAGTAACACTGGAAAACTTTACCTGTCCTACTAGTAAAGCCTTCAATACCCATGTCTCCATGGGTGTCAGCCGGAATTTCTTGGTAGCCCTCTTCGCTATATTTTTGTTTAAAACATCCTTGACAAAAAGTTTCCCAAGAATCTCCATCAAAATTACCAATCTCCGTTATAAACATAGGTATATGTTTTTATCTGGATTTGCAAAAGACTGAAGCACACAAAAGTATATATTTTATCAAAATCTCTGCCAATTTTCTTAGTTATATCGTACCTTCAAATACTTGTAAAAAGTCTTCTTCGAGATAGTGAGCGTGTTGCATATTTCGGCTACTGATTTTTTTTGCTGGTAGAGCGAAGTGGCGGCGGCGGCTTCGACTTGGGCTTCTTTGGAAAGGCCTGGCGGCCTGCCTCCTTTGCGCCCACGGGCGCGAGCAGAGGCAAGCCCAGCGTTGGTACGTTCTCGGATAATCTCCCGCTCGAACTCAGAAATGGCAGCAAAAATGTGGAAGAACAGCTTCCCGTGTATTGTTGTAGTGTCGATATTGTTTTTGATAAATAGCAGACCTGCTCCTTTACCCTCAATTTCATTTACAATCTGAACTAAATCCGTAAGTGACCGACCAAGCCGGTCGAGCTTCCACGTTACAATGATGTCGCCCTCACGAACTTGTTCGAGAAGCTTTTTCAGCTGCGGGCGCTCCTTGCTGGAGCCGGTAAAGTGTTCCTTATAAATATAGGTGTCGGTACAACCAGCCTGCCGCAAGGCATCTATCTGTAAATCCAGATTTTGGTCACGGGTTGAAACACGGGCATAACCTATTTTCACAATGGCCTCCTGCTCGGTGGTAAAAAAACGGTACTGACTACCCTAAAGTAAACTTTGATTTTGTAAACGAGTTTTTTACACTGGCTAAAAGAGAAAAGGGGGCAATTTAGTGGCAGGGAGAGTCGCAGTAAAAAAACGGTGGTTTTTTATCAATTCTTATCATGTTCCATTTTTTTAATTTGACTAACAATATTATAATACAATTCCCTATATGTTAAATCTGATGGCCAATCTAAATTTTGATTAAATTGTTCATCCCATAATTTCAGTCCTATGCAAGCTATGCCCCAACCAGAATGAGTATCCTTTAATTGAAGCCTTTCAAGAGTTGCGGTCAATCTATCCTCATGATTTGGGTGTTTAGTTCCAGTAGTAGTTTTGCTGAAAAAAAACATAGAGAGAATTGCAATTATGATACCAATTTCAATAACTTCTTGATTAAAATCCTTTACCATACCCATTTGCATTAAGGTAACAGCGTTGGCATCAGCCTCTTCTTCAAATTCTAAAAAGTGCGACGCCACTAGTCCTCCTTCGACAAATTGGTCTATATGCCTTTGGGCGTGTGTAAATTCATGACACAAGATAAATTTTACAGCTTCAGTATAATAAACCATTGTTTGCTCAATATAAATTCTATCAGAAGCATCAGCGGGGTAACGCTCAGGATTAGGAAGAGATTCTTTATCCCAGTTTTCAAATACTTGGATCAAAGATTTTGCATAGAAAAACATTGAGTATGCTTTATCGATATTCTCTTGTCGTATTGAATATTTAGTAAATCCAACACTTTGGTTAATTTCTGGGAAGTCGACTGTTTCAAGAAAGAGGACATAAACTGAATATGATACTCCCCACAAGTAAGATAAAAATGTTTCATGAATAGTTACATTTTTCTGTTTATCTACAAATGGAGTATGAAATTTGCAAGGCTCTTCACCTAAAACTGGAAAAACGCCTTTGGTGAAAACCCCTTTGTCTATTTCTTCAAACAATTCCTTGGGAAATTCTGGATGGGTATTTACAAACATCAAGCCCAGCATATGGTTCAAAACCCTAATTGGCTGTGTCCCAGAGTGAATACTTGGTTCATAATGATCTATTATGCCTTTTTTTCTGAAAACCCAGAGTGGTATTAAGTCCATTTCCAAAATTCTTTTTACCTTATCTAAAGCACCACATTTACAGGAATAAGGGGTCTTTTCATGACTTTCGCACATGTTAGGATGCCAGATATAATCACTTAAACTAATTACCCCCACTAAAGCTTTTAGAAAGATTTCATATTCATTTCCACCACGGTTCCAATTTTTTTTATCAGATGAATAATAATAACTTGCCATTTTGAGTTATGATTTTTTGTATATTAAAATGCTGTATTGCCGCAGTGAAAACAAAATCGAGAAGAAGGCCCGTTTGAACCTGTAGAAAAAGTATGAATTTTTGATAAGGGCATTTATCTCGGACTTGGTCTTTTTCTTTAACCGGCTTATAAACAGATATGGAACAAGTCTAAAATTAGGCATAACTAATTTTAGTAATAAACACCTCATACCCCAATGCTTCAAGATGCTTGCCAGTTGCCTGAAAGTTCACCATACTAAAAAAAGGTAGTTTTAATACACCAGGCGTTTTGTCGATGACACCAAAAATTATTTGATAATTTGCTGGGTCTATCTTTCCTAATGGAACTATATCTTGACTAATTTTCCTTTCATCTCGGATTTTTTTTCTCAGGCCTTTTCTAAATCTATCCTCGGTTTTTAGCAGATCAGCCGAAACCTTTCCTTGGGCAAACAAATGACTTAGAGCAGAAGATGAATACTTTTTCTTCAAATGAATAAACTTTCCATCAAAGGATAAAAGGTCGCATGGTTCAACCGAAGATAATGTCTTGGAAATTTTGATATCTTTTTGGTCAAGAGAAATAAGGTTTGGATTGGAATTAGCTACATCTATACAATAAGTACCTTCTCCATAGCCTTTCACTCTGGGAAAATCAGGAAGTCCGATTAAAGGTGAAGGCGCCCCTATATATGTGTCTCTTATACGATGATTGAAGTACGATACTAATTCGTTAAAATAATCTGTTGATATTTTATACCAGTCTCCCTTGAAAAGAATATAGCGTTGGCCAAGTAATTCCGTTTCATAATTTAAACAATCAAAAGCACTCCATTTGTCGGCTTCTTCTTCATTATTATCTTTAACATAAACCTTCCTCCCCTTCAGATAATCAACTGAAAAATCATTTGTTGGTAACGTTTTAAGGTAAGAAATGAAATCGTTGAATTCCAAGTCAGAGAGCATTTCTCCTTTGGGTGTAAAGGAGAATCCTGGGGTTTCGAGAGGATCATAAACTTCTGGAGCGGCAAAACTAAATTGATTATATACCCCTGCTCTCAAATCATTAGAGAGTTTTGCGTTTAAAGCATCACAGGTAACCGAATCTTGTTCAGCTTGAATGTTATCATACCAAGGGAAATGGTTCTGATATGTTGTTTTGCCGTACTGTAACAGAGATAAATCAATAATGTCTCCTAAGTTCGTAAAGTCAACATTGGGTGCAATGAGGAGTTGATCTTTGCCAGCAACCGATTTGCCTAATAGCAATTCTGTACTTTTTCCAGATACACCACAAAGTAATTCGGATGGTATTTCTGAACCAAATACAGTCGGGCTTCCTCCTCGAGACGATTGTTTTCTTGTAAGTACAGTGTTGTCGTCTAGTTTTGCGGAATCAAAAGAACGTAAACTTTTTGGGTCAACAGAGTTGATGACGACCCTAAGTCCAAAATTGCGCTCAATATTCTTCTTGTCAAATAGTGCCTGGCCATAGCCAAAGGATAGTCCTAAAAATCTATTACCTCTTTTAATTATGATTGCTGCCTTATGAGACACATTTATAAGCCCATTAATAGTGTCTTCTGTGCCGCCCTGCAAGAAACCAAGCCAATCAACAGGGTCTTCAGTAGGCACCCCAATATAGATTTTTCCCTCAAGGGAATACTGTTGCTTGATTTCATATTCACTCTCAATAGGTTTTCCTGAAAGGCACTCATTCAACGAGTGAACGGTGCTTTTAAAGAGCGTAATCGCAAGACGTCGTTTGGGTTTTGCCATGCATTAATGTTATTAAAAACAAAGATACATAAAAAATCATGACGAGCCTAATTTGAAACCACTGAAGAACTCATAGAAGTTTTTCAGTAGGAGAAAACGGTGCAGATTATTCCGCTCTCCCCGCCGCGAGGCGGGCAAAATTTTCAAACAATTTTAACAAATATAAAACAAAATCCCCGCATCTGCTTTTACGCTTTTGCGGGGATGCTCATTTGTGCTTTTAACCAAACACGGTTTTGCCTGTTTGCGCTTTTACGCTTTTGGGCGGTTGTGCATTAATCTTCCTTCGGGCTTATGCTTTTGCGATTCAGAATAAAATCAGCGGCTTTTTGCGCTTCGGCGGCGGCTTTAAAAATGAACTTGCTATCCGCTTTCAAAACTTTGAGCCATGCGGCTAGGTAGGCGGCATTGTTTTCCGTCAGACCGTTGTAGTTAATCTGCGCCTGAGCGCACAGGAAAGAAGCGCCCATTTCTGCAATTAGTTCTTCCTGGCTGTAAGGCTGGCTGCCGTATTTGTGCGGGTTTACTATGCCCTCTCTGCCAAGGCGCGAAGCGTGGCCCGTAGCGTGGATCAGTTCGTGAAACAGGGTAACATAGTAGTGTTCTGGCGTTTCAAATTGTGCAATGGCGGGCATATTGATAAAATCCTGCGCGGGAGCATAAAAAGGCTGGTCGGCATCAATTTGCCGGAATTCAGGCCTTTGCGGCATTTCTTCAATGATACTTTCGCAGCGTTCTATTTTCTCATGTGGCTGGAGTTTCATTTCCGGAAATTCGAACTCAATGCCTTCAATATCGGCCACATTGAACACCGTGTAATATTTAATGAATTTTTGCACCTGTATTTCTTCGCCGTTTCCGGCTCGGTAGCGGGCTTCCTCTTTTGAAAGGGTTTGATCTGCGCCGTCCTTAAAATATACATTAAAGTAAATGACCATTTGCCCTTTTGCACCTTTGCGTATTTGCCCGCCGCGCTCTTTTACCTGTTTAAAGCTCATAAAATAAGGAATGGCAAACGGTGTGCAGTTCATCAGGATAAAGTTAATCCCGCTGTAAATGTGGCCGGTGGCATAATTGCGGGCGGCTCCATACTGACTCCATGAGCGCCGCCAAGGGGTAACGCCTTGTTCAATCAGGGTAACGAGTTTTTCCGTTACTTCGTGGTAAAGGTCGCGGTGGGCCGTGTTTACGGTTAGGGGTTTGGGGGAAGTCGTCGTAGCAGACATGGCAACAATATTTAGAGGTTGAAGTATTGGTTTAAAGCATGCCTTCATCGGCAAAAGAGTAATAGCCGCTGTAAGGGGCAAGGATGATGTGATCTAGTACGGGCATCTCTAGGAAGTCGCCAGCTGTGCGTAATTTGCGGGTAATAGATATATCCGCTTGGCTCGGAATAAGGCTCCCCGAAGGGTGATTGTGCGCAACTATTATACCTGCCGCCATTGCTTTTAGAGCCGCGGCAAATACGATTTTGGTGTCTACAACAGTACCGCAAGTGCCCCCACGAGAGGCACGAAAAAGCCCTTTAACTCGATTGGCTTTGTTTAAAAACAAGACAACAAACTCTTCTAAAAAATCAATGTCGTCGCTCCAGTTCTGCCGAAGGATGTTTTCTGCATCACTGGAAGAATTGATTTGTGGCAGTTCCGCATGTTTTAAATGGCTTCGGTAGGTAACCTGTACTTCAGACACTTGCCAGAATTGAGGATTTTTCATAATTGCTTGATTTTCAATTTCTCATAACAAGGAAAACTCCCTCACTTTGGGAGCGGAGGGTTGCCTCTTGAGCTGCTGATGGCTTGGTAGCCCGTATGCTCTTAACTGAGGTGTCCTCCCTTTTGCGAAGCAATCGTTTACCAAGCGCTGCGGAGGTGCGGGCAAGGGGGAGCGGTTATTTTTTTACAGGCAAGGCCGGTCTGAAAGAGGAAAAAAATGGCAGGTCAGCCCCGAGCGTTCGGGGCGACCCTTGAGCGCACACGGAGCGGTGCGGTAGATTTCGCAGTAAAAGGGAGGAGAAATACCGATGGGTTAAGAAAGCGCCTTACGGGACATCTCAGCCCGAGCGCAAGAGGCCGCGCACCCGCAGCGAACCCATCACTTTGCCGATTGCTCCCCTGGTTCCTGAAATGGACGCGGTTTTTGCGGCGTTAGCCTGTGCTAAAAACCGTGACATTTTAGGGGGAGTGTGAGGGAAAGGGAAAGAATCGCCCAGAATGTAAAGACCCCTTTCCAGCGATTATGCCAGAAAGGGGTGTGTAAATGTTATGAAATCTTGAATTTGCTATCAGGCAGGACAATAAGGTTAATCTAGCCGGTCAAATACAATTTCTATACTCGCCCCGTCATCGAAGACCATGCCTTTGACTACAATTTTTTCATTGTCGAATCTTTTTAATTCGAACTTTGATTGCGGGTACGACACATCGCCAAATTCCCAATTATTCCTCGGTGCAAAGAAGGAACTACAAAAATCAAGGTTAAATTTTTCATAGCCACTGTCTCGCCGTCCTACCGAAATATCGCACAATTCGATAACCTCAGTGAAAAACCTGTCAGTATCATTCACAGCCCACTTGCCTGAGTAACTTCCACCCACGATTATTTTCAAGTAGGAATCACTAATTTTTCCGTAATATCCTTCGTAATACTTACAGGTGATATAGCGTGAAAAACTATTGTCCGGCTTGTACTCGACCTCTCCCTCGTAAACCCAGGAGTAGAACGAGGCTTTGAAGACCCTGCGGTATTTCCACTTGCCAAGAAGGGTCTTGCTCCATTCTTCTTGTGGTAATATTTCACCCCTGCTGAGCGCTGGTACATCCAGTAGTTCAAATCTGGATGCGGTGAGGTAAAGACCGCTACCGATAAGGCATAAAATAAACAGAAAAAAGCGAATTGTTTTCATGACCAGTTTTTTTAGTGTTTAACTTCGGAGAATCCATTTTCTCGGGAAATCTGGTAGCCGCGTTCCGCTAATACATCGCGCACATGACTCACCCCAAAGATGAGCTCGAACAATTGATGCAACCACACAGAAAGTGCACAGAATAATAAAGGTATACCCCAAAGAAGGTTAACGGGCGTAAGGAAGATACCGATGGCTAAAGTTAGAAGCGGCTCGGCCAGATTTTGCACTTTGGCCTGACTCCAGCCTGATTTCATCAGAAATGACAGTAAGTAGCTGTCGCCCCGATATTGTGGGTGAACTAGGTCTTTTGCACGTGCTTTTTGTACAATGGCCTTGGCAAAAACATAGATACCGAGTATCGCATAAAAGATACCTGCAAGCAAAAAGGATTTTGGGCTACCAATCTGCTCAAGGTCAGGCGAGTCCGATTGAAACCAAGCAGCAATACATCCTGCTGAGATCAGACCAAATCCGACCAGACAAAGAAAGGCGCGGAGGAGGTTGATTCCTTTTGATCCAAAATTATTGCGGAACAAAATCTTCACGGCCTCCGCTCCGACGAAAGTGAGCAAGGCGATACCGGCTAATATCAGCCGAGTTTGGGCGGCTGAATTTTTCTCGTTAGTGGAATCGATAAGGTTTTTGAAAAAAATTCCACCGAGGCTTTCGAAAATATCATCAGTGTTTTGCATGATAAATTGTTTAAAAAAATGGACAATGACTTGAGTGTTGCCTATTTGAATTAGGCTTTTTGTGTGAAAATCAATTTCATGTAGTTTCTTCCATCAGACCAAGTCCGGCCTTTTACGGTAATTATCGCCTGCGTTTTAAAATCATTTGTTTTTCCACCTGTCCATAGTGTAGTGAACTCAACGGGTAATACTTGTGGCAGCAATTGCATGTTGTATGATTCACCCCGTGAAGAACCAGCGGTGAACATGGCGCGATTGTATGTTCCGCCCTCCACAGCCATCATGTTATGACCAATAGTTTTGGATGCCCACTCGTTGGTGACACTACAATTTTGACAGTGAAAGACCTTCGTTGAGAGATTACCCAATAGGGAATCCACTTTAGACATGGCCTCCTGGCCGCCCATCTGTGCGTAATAGTTGCTTATATTCTGAGTAAGAAATACCGTACATGCTCTCGAACTCCTGGCAGTGGTTTGAAATATGGTGTCGAACTCTTGCACGAAATACTGCGATTCATCTACCCACAGAAATACGGGCAAAGGGTAGCGATTCGTGTCTCTTCGCTCGACTGCTTGCTGCCAGAGATACTTGAAAAGCGATTGGGCATAAATCCCCGCTACGAGGTAATTTTTAACTGGAAAATCCAGGACGATAATTTTCCCTTCGAAAGTCACCTCTGGTGTAATATTGGTTTCGCTGGAAAAATGGTCATACAGGATGCCTGTGAGGAATGGCTCGCAGAGCCCGAGGAGCATTTCTTTCACAGTACTTCGTACCCTTTCGTCTAAGCCAGCAAAGTCGCGTAGGAAGTAGTTTTGAACCAAAGAGAAATCCCTGTCCTGCTGGGGAGTGTTAGAATTGTTGCCCGCCTGGTAAAGACATTTGATGCAAAAATCCTTTTCTGCCCATTCCTGAATCTCGGAGTCATTCATTTCTGCGAGTCGGCGTAAAGTCTCATCCCCGACGGGGGCACAACTGACCACCTCTACCATATTATATATACTCACCTCTTCATTGGCCAATTTCAGCAGGTCAATCACACGATTCAGACAACGAGTCAGGCTATTTTCCCAGAAGCGCTCTTTCTCTTCGGCGCCACCGCCATTGATACGTTGCCCCATCTTGAAGATGGTGAGAAAAAGATTGGTGATATTAATCGTCAGGCCTGCTCCTCTGCCGGAACGTGCAGTTTCATATTGCAGTGGGTTGAACTTCCACTTACTACCTTCGGAAAAAATCAGCAAGTCTTCTTCCCTCCCGCACTCACGAGCGTATTTGACCCACTCTGCGGTTTCGTCTGGCTTGGCTGTAAGCACCAGTCCACCAAAACCACTTTTCAAGTAAGAAGTCGCGAAAGCGCGGCCTGATCCAGATGTTTTACCAGAGCCTATACCGCCAAAAATCTGTACACCCTCTAGAGCGTCCCGAAGCCGGAAACAATCTGTGGGATTGCCTGAAAATTGGAGCAACGGGGCATCGAGGTCGGTGATTCGATTTAGTGCGTTTGGATTTGACATGAGCGGAGTAGTTACCATTAGCAATCATTTTCCTGGCGGCTTCACAGTGGGCGGCTTCTTTTCCACGGCAGGCTTGGGCGGAATTTTGGCTGCTTCCTTTTTTGCGGCCTGCTGGAGTTTAGATTCTTTGATTTGAGGCGAAGGGGTTTGCTTTGTAGATTTGGCTGCCTTGTCGGCCTTGTCTATTTCTGCCGCTTTGGCCCATTGCCGATTTCCTTGATCATCTTTGATAACTTGTAATTTGTTACCTTTTCCGATGAGGTTACTGTTCTTGATGTAGGGACCGCGTGTCCCTTTTCCTTTAGCCATGACACTTGTGTTTTTAGTGAAAGAATGATATGTTGATTGATATGAAGCCAAACTTTAAATATGTTGCGGATGAAGACTTGAAGGTTCAAGAGGGATTCCCTCTGGCTTACAAGTTGATTGCAGATAAGCGTATCTTGATAGATTCGAACTATCTGCCTGTACTTGAACTTGCCGAGAAAGGCGATTCAATGGCTTGGTTTGAGATGCAAGAGGCCTTTGCTTATGGTACGCAGGGCGTACCTAAGCATTACGGACTTGCTCGCAAATACACAGATTTGATTATGAAGCTAAATCAGGGGAGAGATGAAGCCGTAGTAGAAGGTTTTCTTAACAGCGCGAAACTTGAACTCGATGCGGGTAACCTGGAGGCTGCCAAACAAGATTTGGTTCAAGCGATTAAAGCAATGGTCGATAAACTCCCGTTGGAAAAATGGGACATGAAGATTTTTGATATTCTTTCAGCATTTCTTCAAGTAAGTGAACCCGAATCTTACTAAGACTTTGGTAATGCAAAAATCTGAATTTTCAAACCTGCTTGTGACTATGAAGGGTTCATATATGAAGGGTTCATATGGCCTAATCTTCTTCTAGACAATAAAGTTTTTTTAAAAACTGCGCTACCTCTACAACACCAGGAAACCGGAACCCAAAGCTCTCTTCTGCCCTGTCCTTTAATTCGTTAACATGATTTCTTACCGTCCCTTGTGATATATCTGAGTGGATTTTTCCCCAGTGCGAACGCATAAATAAAGCAATCTCTTGGTGCGAAACAGGCACAATTGGGCGACTTTCATCAACGCTCTCTCCCATTGCATTGAACTTTTTATTCCATAGCATTAAAGCTGCTTGTGCCACCCGTTTTTGAGTTGGAGATATGGAAAAAAGTGAGCTGCTCATGAAGCGTTTAAAAAGGTTTTTTTCAACCTCCCGTGCACGTGTTCCATCAGCGAGGAATATCCTTGGTAAAAATGGAAGTGCAATTCCTTTATACCCGCTAATGATGGTATAGGAGTTAAATTGCCTGATCATCCGGCCATTTTCATCAATTGAAATTGGAGTAGAAAGCTGCTTTACCCATACATAACTACCATTCCGTTTTCTAAGTGGAATGTTGATAATGTAGCGATGGCCAAGAGGCGTTAATTGCATATTCATGTCATGTAGTACCCCATTCATCATGAACCCAAGCGCTAAAAAGGTAGAGTAATATCGATCATGAATCAAAAAATGTTGATCCATAATGGACCACTTTTCTTCGTCTTCCTTGGTATAGCCAAGTGCGGATGCAACTCCAAAACACCACTCTACTTCAATTTTCTTTAGATTAAAGATCATAAAGAATTCATCATGATGCCGTAGTCGTATTAGGGTTTCTTTTAGTCCATCTTCCCATTTTTCGATAATTGGTTCACCCAAATAGGAAAGCATCCCTCTGTGCTCCTCTAACATTGGTTTGTAAAATTCCTTTATGTATATGCTGCAAATAGGCTTTTTGCCATTTCTAACATCTGCAATAGCCTTTTTGTATCCATGAAAGTCCTGATAAATCATCCTATTGTAATTTACGTTTACACAAAAGTAATAATTGTGTATGATGACATTAACTAATCTGTAGTCCTTATGCCCTTTTGGAAAGATGACAAAGAAACTGCTGATCATATGATACGGGTGGTAACTCACTTTACTGAGGGAAAAGGGCATGAGCAGTTTCGCTATGCTTCTGAATTCGCAGATTTGGATGATGTACGAAAAAACACTTGTGATACCCTATCGGAACTTACTGACAACTTCATAGGCAAGAGTCCAAGTCAATTGTCAGAGGAGCACATACCATTTGCAATGTCAGAAGCTTCCATGCATGTGGCTGTTCTCGATTGCATTGCGATGGCTACGGCAAAATCAACTCAAAATGAAAAGTAATTGAACACCGCTGATAGGTTACTCTTCCCCTGAGTAGAAAAATTAACCTTCTTTCAATCTTTTCTCTTCTCCTCCTGAAACTTTAACAAACCAAATAAAACCAAATTACAACACACTGAACCACAATTACTTAAGCCTATTGCATCACAGGTAAATACCCTCCACTTTTGCCTTAGCTGTGTTAAGGAGAGATGTCTGAATAAAAAATAACATGGCTAAAAAAGGCAATGCTAAGGGTTACTGTAAGTCAAAGTTCTGCTGCTGCGAAGTCTTATTACTCTCAAGGGTTATCTCATGAAGATTACTACGCAAAGGGTAAATCGCAGGAAATCATCGGAAATTGGTATGGCAAAGGAGCCACAATTTTAGGCCTCTCGGGCCAAGTAAATAAAGATCAATTTGCATCACTTTGCGACAACATCAACCCACTTACCGGAGAACAATTAACTGCCAGAACTAATGAAAATCGTCGAATCGGTTACGATCTAAACTTCCATGCTCCCAAGTCAGTTTCCATTTGCTACAGCCTAAATGAAGATGAAAAGATCATGGAAGCATTTCGCGATAGCGTGCACGAAGCCATGACCGAACTGGAAAAGGATATGCAGGCACGGGTACGCGTGGGCGGACAGAACGACAATCGTGATACCGGCAATCTGATTTACGGCGAGTTCATCCACACGACGGCACGGCCCGTTGATGGCACACCTGACCCGCACCTCCACGCGCACTGCTTCACTTTCAACGCTACTTACGACCAAGCGGAGGATAAATGGAAGGCCGGAGAGTTTGGCAAAATCAAAAAAGACGCATCCTATTTCGAGGCATTTTTCCACTCGTCATTTGCTGCCAAACTCGAAAAACAAGGTTACGCCATCGAGCGCAACGAAAAAGGCTGGGAACTGGCGGGTATTGACCGCACGACCATAGACAAATTTTCGCGCCGGACACAGGAGGTTGAAACCGTAGCCGCCGAAAAAGGTATCACCGATGCTAGGACAAAATCAGAACTGGGAGCCAAAACCCGCGAAGGCAAAGCGAACGACCTTTCGCTCTACGACCTGAAAACCAATTGGAACGCTCGCCTGAACGAGCGGGAAAAACAAGCCATTCAAAACGTCGGCAAACCTGGCGCAGGAAAAGCAGTGCCAGATTTAGGTGTCAAGGCAGGTGAAGCCATGAACCTGGCACTGGATCACTGTTTGGAGCGGAAATCCGTAGCTGATGAGCGTGAAGTGCTGCGGGAGGCCATGCGCCGTTCTTTCGGTAGTTGCACCCCGCAGGAAGTTTTGAAGGCCTACGGACTGAAAGAAAAAGACCTTTTTGCTGCTAAGTCAAAAGATGGCACTGCTCTGACTACCAAGGAAGCTGTGCAGGAGGAACGCCGTTTGGTAGAACTGGCCGTTTCCGACAAGGGTAACCTTAAACCTATATATAATGGATACAAAATCCAAAACCTGGCACTGAACCCTGAACAGCAAAAGGCTGTGCAGCATGTGCTTTCCTCAAAAGATCGAGTAACAATTGTGGAAGGCGGCGCCGGCACGGGCAAGACAACCCTGATGAAAGAACTTGCCGCCGGCGTGGAACAGGCAGGCAAAAAGATGTTTGCCTTTGCCCCTTCAGCCGAGGCAAGTCGCGGGGTGTTGCAAAGTGAAGGGTTTGCAAAAGCCGACACGGTGGCAAAGCTCCTCCAAGACAAGGAACTGCAAAAACAACTTAAAGGCAATGTACTTTGGGTAGATGAAGCGGGCTTGCTCGGTGTCCGCCAAATGAACCAGGTATTAGAACTTGCCCAAACCCATAATGCCCGCGTGGTACTCACCGGCGATACCAAACAGCATTCCAGCGTTGAGCGTGGTGATGCGCTCCGCATCCTGACGGAAAAATCGAAAATGCGCGCTGCCAAGGTGACGGAGATTCAGCGCCAGAAAAACCGCGCCGACTACAAGGAGGCTGTGAAAATGATTTCCGAAGGGAAACACGATGCGGCGCTGGACAAATTGGACGGCATGGGGGCCATTCAGGAAATGGCCGACGCCAAAGAGCGTTACACGGCTTTGGCAAAAGAATACGCCCAGGATGTGCGCGATAAAAAATCGGTGCTGGTGGTGGCGCCCACCCATTTGGAAGGGGAGCAGGTGACACAGCATATTAGGCAGGCCTTGAAAACGACCCCGGCCTCCGGCGGTAAAGCCTTGCTGGCTGAAAAAGAAAAGGTGTTTGTAGTGCAGAAAAACCTTTCACTCACAGAAGCACAAAAGCAAGACCCGACCATTTATCGGGAGGGGCAATCGGTGCAGTTTCACCAGAACGCCAAAGGGTTTATGCGGGGTAGTATTTATGATGTAGTGGGCAGGGATGAAAAGGGAAATGTGCAAGTGAAATCTGCCAAAGGGCAAGAGTTAACTCTGCTGCTTTCCGAGGGTAAAAAGTTCGCCGTTTTTGAGAAGGCCGAAATAGGCATCAGCGCAGGCGACCGAATTCGTATCACCCAGAACGGGTTTTCCGAAAACAAAAAGCGGATGAACAACGGTAATATCCTGACCGTGAAAGGTTTTGATGCTGCAGGCAATATCGTTGCCAAAGCAGAAGCCAGCGAAGTAGTGCTGGGAAAGGAATACCGAAACTTTACTTACGGTTATGCCACTACCTCGCACTCATCTCAAGGCAAAACTGTGGACAAGGTGCTGATTGCCCAAAGTTCATTTTCAGCGCGGGCGGGTTCGAAAGAGCAGTTTTATGTGTCAGTATCGAGAGGTAAAACGGGCATCTCCATTTACACCGATAACAAGCAGGAGTTGCGCGAGGCAGTTGGCCAAAGTTCCGCAAGGGCGACCGCCTCGGAAGTGGCGGAAAGAGCCGTGCAGCAAAGACGCGACGCGCAAAAAGCCCTTCCGAAAAACAACCTGGCCGAACAACAAAAACTGGTCGCTCGACTTGCAACCTTGGCGAGAGTGCAGTATGAAAGATCCAGAGCAGTCACTCGAAATGTCAAACAAGTAATCGTTAAAAGATAATGAGCCAGCCACTCAAAACTTCATTTGTAGAAAAACTCCGTGCCCAGACTGAACAGGCTGAGGAGGAGAATAGGTATTTCGGTTTTGACCGACAGGAGAATGGGCGGGCGTTGATGTTTGAGTTGCGGACGCGCGATGGCAGGCGCTATGCCTTGCCATATTCTTATGTTACGAGGGCTGAATTTGACCCTGATAAAGGGATCGAAATCTATGTATCCAATGTTATAGTTCAAGTTAGTGGACGTTCACTATGTATTATTTTTTCTTATTTTCTTCAAAATAGGCTTACTTGGATAAGAGAAGATGCTGCAGGTATGGATACCGAGGAAGATGAAGTGTTTGTAAATGGAATCGAAATAAAAGAAAGAGCAGAATTATAGGAACTTATCACTCTCTATGGGTTTTGATTTCGCCTTTTGAACATCATTTTGTGTGATTTGAAAACTTGAAATTAGTTTTTCGACAGCATAACCATTTTGGGTGATTGCCTCTAAAAATCCTTCATTTTGTAATAACTCTTCCGCGACTTTGGGGAGAATATCTCTCACCAAAGTTGGATTTGATGGCTCTCTATCTTTGGGGCTCTCGACCATTAGGCTGCAGCCCTGGATACGGCTTCTGCCGCTTCCTCTAAGGTTAATTCTTCCTGACGTGGGAATTCCAGTTTTTCAACAAAATTGCCAATAATGCTTGCAAGGCGCTTGCTGTAACCTTTTTCATCCTTGATGCTCTTATACGCAAGCGTTCCGGAAATGGACACAGCATCACCCTTTTTAAGGTCGCGAGCAATATGCGCGGCCTGAGAGCGGAATATCAATACATCGTGCCATTGAGTCTCTTTCTCTTTCCATTTGGTTTCACCAGACTTTTCATCCTTAACTGGATAAGTATCAGTAGTTGCGATATTTAAGACCACAAAACTTCTACCATTATGGTTTACAGTCTTGGCATCTGAGCCAAGAAACCCGGTTAATTCGATTTTACAATTGATGGCCATATTAACTCCATTAGAAAGATTAAATAGGGGAGGCTTCCCTCCCCTGTATATCATTTGAGTCCTAAGTTTTCAAGTGCCTCATTAGACAGTTCTTCTTTAAAACCTTCCTCTCCTGTTTCAAAATCAGTGTAAAAGGTTTCAAGCTTATTGCCGTTCATCATGGCTACCTGAAAATCAGCATTGGTTAAAAAGACATTGCCAGAATGCGTGTTCATGATGATAGCAACCTCATCATTTATGAAGTCTTCTGGCAACCCTTGTTCATTCCAGGCATGTAAAAGGTGCTCGGCCATCTTACGTTCGCGGTATCCGAATTTGGAAAAGTCGTTGATGGTTATTGGTTTCATAAATCCTCACTTATTAGATTATTAAGGGCTAACGCCACTATCAAAGTGCCGTTACCCTTCTGCCCATCCGGCGAGGAATGAAAGAAAGCGAAGCGTCTGAAATGAAAATAGGGGTACGACTGTCACCGCAGTGACGGCAGCGAAGCGAAGGACGCAAGGAAAAGCGGAGGGGAATCACCCGGTCTGCACGGAATGAGGCTTGCCGAGTGTAGGAAGATTGGGGATACCACTTGACAGGAGTGGGGGCGGAGCCTTAAAATACTTGAATTACTTTAATATAATAATATATTTAAAGGTGTTAAATCAAATAAGTCACTTATGACAAATAATTACACCGGTAAAGATGAAGAAACCTCTTTACTGAGAGACCTAGAAAAAAGACGACTGGTGAGTAGAGGAGACGGCAATCTTCCTGGTAGCAAGAAAGGAAATTTTGGAGAAGGCCTAGATGGTACGTGGGAAGATTTACATAAACGAAGAAAAGACAAACAAGAGAATACTGACAAGCAGCGATAGAAAAATATGAAGAAATAAGCAATTAACCCTATATTCACATATCTCGGTATTGCTTTTCAAATTCACTTAAAAGGGATTTACACGTTTTAAGTTTTTCTTCTAACAGAGTTATTCTATTGTCTTTAACTTGCCTATATTTTGAAGAAATTAGATCAAAAAAGGCTGTTTTGAATGTTTTAAGATTAAAATCATTCACATAATTATCAAAATCATCTGAATCTATAATAAACTCTCTAACCTTAAAGGTGACATCTTCTTTTTTTACAATCATATACCCTCCAACTACACCATCTTTTTCCCAAGTTTCTCTAGAAATATCATGGCCTACGCTTGAGAAAATTCCTGCGTATATCCTTTCTCCATGAAAAGTAAATGAAAAGTCAATAATTGCATGGTTAATATGGGCCATTCCTACATTAGATATGATAGAAACTTTATTTGGGTATCTATGGCTTATGTTAAATAAACACCATTGAGCTTTGTACGAATCAAGTTGGTCTTGATGTCTAAAAAAGGGGGTTAGGTAAACTCTAAAATCTTCGGTAACTACTATTCTAGATTGAATAATTTGTCCTTGCATCCCCAAATTCCATACTCGGTATACTCCTGGTAATTTTTTTAAGTAGTTTTCCAAGGGAACCCCTTTGGCCTTCAATTGATTCAAGGTTGGAATCAATTGGTTACTTACCCTTAATAAACGTCGATTAAACATTAAATATAAACATATCATATTCAGATCAGCCTGTGACACACCAATAGTATTTAATTTTGTCACATCCATTGGTAAAATACTTGCTTGTTCATCAACTTTTACTAATAGAATTTCTAATGAAACTAGGCACCCATCATCTGCTTTTGTCTGCATAACTCCTTTTAAGATTCTGGATTTATCTCGAACCTCAATTAATGTTGCAGGTGTTTTTAATATGATGTTCATTTGAGTATTCGAATCTACCTTCTTAAGATTACAATATAAAGTATCACTATCGTGTAGGCACGGACCTGAATATTCAATATTGTTAATGATTTGCTGCTTATTTTCTCTTTCCAGTTCAATATCTTTCAATTTTACTCCCTCAACAATATTGTCTTGATCAAAATATAGGATGTCCATAAGTGGGTTGTCATCTCTCCATGCCGTATGATAGCCCCATTCTTTTGCATTAACTTCTCCTTCATCAGAGAAGGTCAGTGATAAGCCAAAGCGTTTTACTCCATAAATTATTGCACTATAATAATAACAAATATAATAATTGGTTTTAGAAAGTTGATCTAGATTTGGATTTAAGTCACCTTCTCTAAGGGTCTCTTGAATAGAATTGATAATTGCCCTAATTTTTGCTAAGCGATTTGGCGGCTCTTCGTCATTGATTGCTAAAATTTGTTCATCTGAAAAAATGAATATATAAAACGCCAAAAAATAGGGATCTTCTAACGTGATAATTTCACGCTTATCCTCCCAGTCTTTTTTTTTAGCCAGTAGATTAGCCCCAAAATACATTGTCCCTTTATAATTCAATATTTCAAAAATATTTATGCGTAATGGGTTGTTAAAAATTTTGTAATTTAATGAAATGGGGTTGTCTTGATATTTAGGAGTAGTCCCAAAATACTTTGACTTGTTGCTTGAATGGGGCAACAGATTTTTGACGCTATTTAGATTTGTCGCTTCAACAGGGTTCGCTTTGATGATAATATTATTGTATAACAACCTAAAATCATCCCTTGAAATATTCTGCTTTGTCATAAGCCAACTTTTGCCGAAATATCAAAAGTTTTTGGCAAAAAGCATATAATTTTTGCCAAAAAGGTGGTTGTATTTCTTAAATCAAAATAATAATTTGCTAAAATAAAAATATTTTTGAAAAATGTAGATAATTGTCAGTTTTTTAGTTAAAAATTTTGAAGGTAATATAAGAGGGGATATTTTTGAGTGCCTGATGTTAGAATTAGGTGAAATAAAAAGCACCCGGAACGATTGCAGTCGCCGGGTGCCAAATTAACTTCCACACACCTCTAACTGGAGTGGTGCATGATTCATTAACGTTGTTTGCAAAGATAATTACTCTGCAGTAATTAATCAATGGATCATCCAGGAGAGGCTAAACCTCTAAGTTATGAAGAGACTTGCGATTATCCGGAAAAAATCCCCCAAAACCAGATTATTTAAACGCAAAAAATCTACATGCCCACAAAAAAGAGGAGGGCACCATTATTCAGCGTTGCCCCTTAAACATGGACCTCGTAGGAGTTTTGGCTCAAAAAAACTCTGGGAATTATTACATCACGTGGTAATTGGAAATGAAATCTTGCATCTTGTTTTTGCATTGATAACCTTTTTGTTGGGACTTTGGGGTGTTTTAATTAATTGACTTTTTCAGAGGACTCAGAATATGACTCTGGGTCCTCTGCATTATCATGCATCTATTTTGCGCACAATAATTCATTTATATCTTTGAGAGAGGTTGTTCTGCATCTTTGATCTATGAATCTGTCCTGAAATCGGGATTTGAAAAGATTTGTAGATTTTTCTCCTGCACTATCATTATCAAGATATCCAAAAACTACTTCGTAGGGTTTGGGGAGTAGATACCCAATTGTTTTTTCAGTATTCGAAACAGAATTTAATACAAGGCAATCTGTAGTTGGCATATTACCGCTGTGTCTCAACGTCAATTTCGATAAAAAATCCATAAACCCCTCAAAAACCCAAACCTCCTTCCCATCACCAGTGCCTTTGATAAAACTCATATCCTTAGAGCCAACAGAACCTTTGAAGAATGGATTGCGGATCTCGTATCCACCCGACATATTCTCAAAACCCGCAGCGAAATACTTTTTGCCCGTATAACGGTTGTGAAAATAAACCTCCTTGAGGTAATGCGCAGCAATTTCAGGATTGATTTTGCGGGTTTGGGTGATGTAGGTAACAAGAGACGGAGCACTTGCTCCGAAAGGCAAAACGCGGTCTAAAAGAAAAGTGCTTTCTTCTTTTTCAGTCTCTGGCTTGCTTACCTGTTTTTTGAAGGGAAGCGGCAAAGTCCCTGCCCCGCCTTCGCTGCCAAAATGCCGGTCTAAAATTTCAAGCGCACCTTTTACATCCGTATTACAGTAGCGAATGACAAAATCCAGTGCATTGCCTCCCATATCTCCAAAATCATTCCACAGGTTTTTGCGGATATTTACAAACAGACTCGGCTCTTTTTCATTTCGAAAGGGTGAAATGTATGCCAGTTCTACGCCTCCTTTGAACGATTTCACCGGCTCCATTCCAAACCTGGAGAGGATTTCAGCGAGCGGGATTTTCTTGGCCTGGGAGGTGTTCATGGCTATAAAAAGTATTTACGCAGGTGCTGATTTACCCAAATGGGCAAGTGTGTAAAGTTATTTTTGGGCATCAGTTTCAATCAAGCCTATGATGTAGGCCATAAGCGTTTGGTCTTGCAATGTAGCCTTGGTTTTGGCTTTCAGGTAAAGCGATACCGGCGCGTTTACCGAGATGCGTTTTACTTTCTCCATTGGCACGGGAAGGATCGACGGCACTTTATGGGCTTCATGAATTTTGGTCGTTATCTTGTCAATCTCCGCACTTGATGGCTTGCGGTGGATTGATTTTGAAGATATCAGATCAGCGATTGACTTTTTTTCTTGCTTGGCCATTGGCACTCCTGCTTTGGGTTAAGTTTTTGAATTTGGTTTCAATCTCTCGGCAGAGGGATTCGATTTCTTCCTTAGCGCGAGGGTCTTCCCATTCGTAAGCCGTGAGTCCGTGTTTGCTGGCTCTACGATGTGCAACGCGGTCGCCTAAAGTGGTTTTGAGCGGGATGATTCCGTAATCACCAAATAATTTGAGGGCGGATTGAACCTCTTTGTCTTCATTGCTGCGACTGCTGAATTTGTTCAGCACCAGAAAAGTGGGGATCTCTTCGCGGTGGATTTTCACTTCTTCATACCGTGTCAAAAACCGCTCAAACGATTTTAGGTCGTCGATACTCGGAGTCACGGGTATGAGCAAAATATCCGCAATGAGCATGGTGCGAGTGGCGATTTGATCCATCTGAGGAACGCCGTCAATGATGACCATTTTGTAGCCGTCATTGAGGTGGGTTTCCACATCTTTGGGAAGCCCCTGAACGGTTGTCATTGGAAAAACCGGAATATGGATGGCAGTTTCCTCGCGGCGTTCCAGCCAGTCGCAAGTAGTGCGTTGTTCCAGGTCGGTATCAATGATGCAGGCCTTAACGCCCTTGTGAACGAAATAGGCTGCTAGATTTCTGGCCAAAGTGGATTTGCCGACACCGCCTTTGAGATTGGTTACTGCGATTATCATGGTTGCTCCTTGTTAGGAGCAGCATAAACGCAGTTGGGCAGTTGTGCAATGAAGCAAATGGGTAAATGCAGTTTGGGTAGATGGTATTTTGGGTAATGGGGTATTTAGGCAACAAAATGTAAGGAGGCGTTTACTGCTCTGTCTCTAAAATATGCATAAAGTCAATACATTTGTACTTTCTCAAAACTCTTCAAACGCCCTATTCACAAAACACTATATCTATGTCCAAAAAGGAAAATAATTTGAAAAAAATAAATAACGAGGATATCCAAGAATCGTACAAATATCAAAAAGAAGAGGGTGTGTGGAATTACTTTTCAGAGAGAGAATTCCTTGAATCTATATTAAACCAACGAGTTAATTTTGCAATTACCGTCTTTGCTTTAATCATAGCAGCTGTTGCCCAAATTCCAAAATTACATAGGGCAAGTCTGTTATTTTTGATAGGAGCAATCTTACTTACTATGTTGCTGTTTTCAGTTCAACGAATACATTCCAGATTAAAAATAACGCTAGAGATATTATATAAAATTGACAAAAGGCATGTTTTCCCAGTGACAAACAAAGAATTATATAGCTATGGATTTTTTAGGCGGATGGGAAGGCAAACTAAGGTTACTTATGTATGGATCACCTTGTTCGCAGCCCTGGTTCTTTGGATTGGCTTTTTTGGCAGCCTTTGGCTCTTATTTACAGATAAAGGGAAAGAAGTTAATGACTGGCTTTCTAAATTGCCTTAAATTCTTCTTTCAGCAAGCACTTTATCATTTGTTCGCGAAGCGAACTCAATTTTAGGCAACGCCGAAGGCGTTGGGCGAAGCGAACGAAGTGAGCGGAGGGGAGGTTCTATCTAAATATCACTTTTCTTCTTCTGTGTTCTTATATATGTTCTTATGTTCTGTGTTCGTAACGCTGGAAGTGGCTGTTTGCTTCATTTTTGAGGCAATAAAATCACTTATTTGGGCTAAACTGTCACCTTTTTGGGAAATGCCGTCACTTTTTGGGGATACGAAAATCACTTATTTGGGATGAAATATCACCTATTTGGGATCAAGTAAGGTTACTAAACTATCACAAATCACTTTACAGGAGGTGATTTTGTGATAGTATCCAGGGCATGAGTGAAGCCCTTTTCAAAAACATCTTCCCGACTGTACCCGACGACCTTTCTTCCATAGTGAAGCCCGAGGAACTGGTGGATATTGTCGAAATGACGCCGCTCACCCTGCAAGACCGCCGTATTTATAACCTGTTGATCGGTAATGCCTGGAACAATATCACCAGCCGAAACAAGCACGTTATCTCACGGCAGGAGCTTACCAAATACGTTGAAAGTAACAATCAAGACATCAAGGCTTCCTTGCGGAGGCTGATGGCCGCGATTGTGGTTATCAAGGTGCGGAACAACAAAAACGGGCAGCCTGCGACCCGTCAAATCCAACTCATGGGTACCAATGAGATTGAAGACAATGGCGGGCAGGTGGAATATTCCTTTCCCGAAGACCTCATCAAAATCATCAAGGACACGCAAATTTTTGCCCGCTTGCATACCAAGGTGATGTTTGAACTTTCCAGCAAATACAGCCTTACCCTGTATGAGTTTCTGCAAAAGCGCAAGAACCTTCAATATATAAACCATGAAATATTAAGCGTGGATGAGGCAAGGGCGCTCATGGGGGTAGGGAAGGACAAACTGAAATCGTTTGGGCACCTGAACGACAAAGCACTAAAACCTGCCGTGCGCGAGGTGTCATTCCTGACGGAATATGAAATCACTGCCGAACCTATCCGAACGGGCAGGGCTATTACCCACATCAAGTTTTCCTGGCAGAAGAAGACAGATATTGGGGCGCAGATTGCTGCAGTTGAAGAATTGGAACGCGCCAAGGTCGGGCGGATGGAACGGATGAATCGAACCGTTGAAACTATTCAAGAAATCACCTCATCCCAAAAAAGTGATAGTTCGTCTTTGCCCAAGACCATCGGCGAGTTTTTGCCCAAAATATTGGGTGAAAGGCAAGCCAAACTTTTAGTGACACCTTCTGGGATAGAAGGTGCAAAAAAGGCGGCACTGGAGGCAGGAAAACGAATTGATGTGTATGCCCTGGAAGCTGATTTTCAGGAACATGCCATGAAAACAGGTTTTCAGCCGGACAATGTGGATGGAGCGTTTATTGGGTTTGTGCGGAAGAAGCTGGCAGACGCAACCAGTTAAATGTCAATATCAATGCCTTTATCCTTGTCCTTACTTTTCGCTTTGGCGGGAGCTTTGGTTCCGTATTCCGCTTTAAGTTTCTCCAAGAACTTCGATTTATTCTGACCGTGCTCCATCTCAACCTGCTTGCGGCCTGCGGAGAACCCATCAGCAAATTCCGACTTGGGATTTTGCAATCCCTTGGCGATCTGCTGCGCGAGTTGCGGCTGATGCTTTTCCAAGAGGTAACCGGCGTTGAAAGCCTTTTGAAAGACGGGAGCCTTTGCCATCAGAAAGTGTCTTTGACTTTTTTGTTCAGGAATTCCATGATCGAGTCGCGGTCGTAAAGAATAATTTTCCTGCTTGGTTGGGTGAAGCGGATCAGCCCTTCGTCGCGGTATTTCTGCATGGTGGTCTTGGAAGAAACGTGAAGCAGCTTCATGGCTTCTTCATCGCTTATCCATTTGTCATGCTCGATGTTGTTTTTATCCTTGAGCCGGTTGACGACTTCTTCTACCAAAGCGTAGAACGCTTCGGATTCGAGGCAGATGATGTCTAGGCGGTTGGAGAATTCGGGCATGCCAGTACAGGATTGCAGGGCAATATTAATGGGAAACCGTAATATACCGGACTCAAACTTTGAATTGTAGGGAGGGCAATTGTGCCTATAAGCAGATATTTATTTGCGTAAATCAAGAAATAGGTTTAAAATAGCAATAATCTAATATAAAAAAATTGGTCTAAGCGAAAATTATTTATAATTATTGCCTGTTGATAGCAATCTTCTTTGTTAATATTGTTTTATTTGAATCGAAAAAAGTGATAAAATAAAGTCCAACAGGTAAATTAGATATATTAATTATGTCTCCGTTCTTTGCACTTTCTAAGTGTAACACCTTTTGCCCACACGAATTAAACAAATCTACATTTAGGAGTAGCGAACTTGGAATAAAGTTCAAATTAAAATACTCTGATGCTGGATTAGGTTGAATATAAATATTTATTACTTGTTTATCTAGACTATTTGAATTAGTTACTATGGTATCGCATTCACTATTATGGTCAGCACCTAGTCGAAAGTCTGGAAAATTGGGTAATGAAACTCCAATGATTCCAGGCAAGCTAATTATATGTTGTTCAACATTGCAATTTATACCTTGAACGTTGGGGTTTTCAATTACATGCAGAGAAGACACTCCATTGGTTGAATTGATGTAAATTTTCCCATTAGGGCCAATTTGCATTTGATTAAAGGTTGTAGGCAAAGGGGATAAAAAGCCATCATATGAGGCAACCAGTGTAGCACTACCTTGAACATCTAAACCTTGTGTATCATACTGGTAAATATCATATCCATTGGTGGCGTATAAGAATCTATTGTTAGGAGAAAATGCGATTCCAGAAGTTGAGCCATTCGGTAATGGCAGTAAAGATATACCATTGTAAAAATCGCCGTTACAGCGATCAAATTCAAAGATTTGAATCCCGTTAGCGCCATTAATGCGAGCGTATTTAGTGCCATCGGCACTAAATACGGATTGTTCGTACCAAAAGTTATCCAAATCGCCTGGCCAAGCTAGGGGCATTTCCTTAGAATATGTTTCAATCCCTAAGGGCGTCAGTAGCAAGACAAATGATTGATTAGAGTTGAACTTAGGTATAACAATCCACCAATCTCTTCCATTTGCATGCCTTACCGCACTTGTCATATCACATAGTGTATCATTTAATAGTAATTGGTTTTTACTAATTACCGCGCCCAAACCATTGTTTTTTTCCATATCTATTGTTGTATACAAAAGACTTTCAGTTTGATAATAAGGAAATGGGTGAGATACAAAATCAAACCTTTGATGGAAAATAATGTATTTATTTTCCTTATTTGGATAAGGTAGGGCTATTGTACTTCTTCTGGGGCCGTAACTAAAATTAAAATTACATGCATCTTCAAATGCCTGACCTGGAAAATTTAAACTGTCACCATTTTGCATTTTTTGTTGTTCATTATTAATTACAACACAGCCATTAGTTTGAAATTGCGGCTCGCCAACAGCGTTGCAAATGTTTGTTAATGTAACGGATAAATCATAATCTGCTACATAATAATATTGGATTAGTGGTTCTTGGTTTGGAGTGTTAAAATTAATTTTCACACCACCATACCCTTGATTAGGTATGTTAGGAGGGTTTCCCATCAGCCAAACGTAATCGAAGTTAGATTGCGCTTGGGAAGGTAAACAGATGAAAAGGGTAAATAAAACAATTAAAATCTTATTAAAAAGCATATTTTTAGAAGAAAAATGTGCCTGGAAAAATAAAAAACACTTATCCAGGCACAAAAATTACTATTAATGAATAATTACAAACTTTTTTATGATAGGTGCACTTTCTGAGTTGTATATAGATAAGTTATATATACCGGTACTTGATTTTTCATCGAAAACAATATTAAAAATATTTGATGAAATTATCCCTTTTGCTATGATCTGGCCGGAGCTATTGAAAACCTTCCATTCTCCATCAGTAGCATCATTGATTCGAATCGTAAGATTACCGCGCGTCGGGTTAGGATAGATGATAACGCGATTGTCATGGTATAGATTTTCGATATTCATACGCTGTTCTGCACATTGTTCCTCCCACTTGTTTTCATTAAAGTATTCTAATCCATATTGGCTTGGCAAATAATTAGGAGCTTCCCTAACAGCAAGGCCTCCGGTAAGGGGACATTGGTCCGCTACATATTTGAGCATGCCACAATCATTCTCATCTAATTCGAACCCTAAGGCAATCTTTAGCCGAATATCATTTAATGTTTTTCTGTTAGATTCATAAATGGCTGTATCAGGTAAACCATCAAGCCAATCTTCTGCATCAAGTAGCTTTGTTTCAATGTAGCTGTTGATACTAGAATTTATTTGAGTCTCTAAATTATTTAACGTGCGATAGCGTAAAAGCAGGCCTTCTTCAAAATTTCTTATGGCGGAATCGTCAGAGGTTTCATCTATCCCTTGAATTGAGTCTAACAAATTAAGTGAATCGGACAAAATACCAATTTCTACTAATAATAGGTCAAAGCTATCTTGCAGGTTAGTTGGTATATTATAAGCATCTTTGAATAATTTATCAAAATATGCATATTGACCGGCGGATGTACTTTGGTTTGCAATATACCAGTTATAAGTAGCAGAATCTGATAATAGTTCTTCATTTGATTCTAGTTTGAAGACTAAACTTCTTTCCATATCCCATAACTCTGGAAAGTATTCTGCGGAATATTCATTCTGGATTAATAGGTCTTCATTATAAGATAAGCCTTCATTTTTTTTAAGAGATGGGCTTATGCATTCTGTGTTTTCGACTAGGGAAGGGGGGGTAGGAGGTATAGCAATAAACCAATCGATCGGTCTGACTTTGCTTGTTGTATTGTTGTTGGTCAAACCTGGCGGCATGTTTCCTGGTTCATTTGGGTCAACCCTGAAAATCGTTGGACTGTTTCCCCATAAATAGTCAGTATTCATTGCGCTATGCTTAAAATATGCGTTGGGGTCACTTATCCAAGTGTTTTTATGCCAGTTTTGACCAACTACACCCTGCCCAAGTACGGTATTGGGGCTACCTGGCATTTTGTGGCAATCTATCCCATCATAATGGAATCCTATGTTGTTTAAGGCAAAATCACAATAATCTATATTCCCTGAGAAATGAAACCCTCTGTATGTGTTGTTCGTACTATTACCACATACTTGGAAATTAGGCGCTTGGTCAATATGTATAGCACATTTGATAAGTGCCCCATATTCTCCGTCTTCAGGGAAGAATGCATAAGGGGCATCTATAATATTGTTTTCAATTTTATTGTTTTGCCCATTCAAAAACTCTACGTATATCGGTAGACTTTGAGCAAGATATCCCACACTAGTTGCAGTATAGTATAACTCATTATTTGAGATGTTAAACCCATCTGAATCGCCGCTAACTTTTATACCGTGAGTAGAGCTGGTTCCATTTATATTTGCGATATTTCCAGTTATAGGGAATTCATCTGTTCCCCCATATGGGGCGCTAATATTAAACAATACTCCAGATTTGCCATTGACAATATTATTAGTAATCCTATTTTTAACATACCCTTTTGAGTTATTAGGGCTACGTTGCATTTCAACAATTGACACGCCTGTAGGCGATTGAAATGTATTGTTTTTAATATTTATATATGGCTTGTAGTAATTTGTGTAGAAAACTCGTACGTGCTTTTGCGCTGAAAAGGTTGAACTCAGGTCAAATGTACATAAGGAAATTGTAACGTAATTACGACCATCTAGGCTTTCTATCCCAATTGTATTGTCGCCAAAAAAACAATTATTGACAGAAATCTGACTAAAAGGGGATTGTATCCCAATATTACAATTATAAAACTTGTCACCTAAAATAAGTAAATTAGAAGATTTGCAATAGATCCCAATTCCTACGCCTGTATATTTATTACTACCAGCACTAC
>JBDHXS010000008.1:0-29240 GCA_039810845.1 Runella sp.
GTTTTTCCCAGACGTCGCGGGTGGGGATGTATTCGTACCAATCGCTAAAAATTGTCCCACCACTTCCATTTCCTACAAATGGGCGCCCATTGATAAGCATGACCATGCCGTTGAATTCGGTGTTGTTTATATTATTGCCGCGTGGATTGGCTGGAAAGTCAGCTTTAGTAGTCCAATTATCGGTGGTAGGGTCGTATTCGTACATGGCACTTTTGGTAGGATAGTCGGCCTGTCCTCCCCAACCTATGGTTCCAAAAAGAGCATAGCCTTTTCCCCCTACAGAAAAAGCGGCGATGTTGTAACGTGCAGTACCGGGCAAATCCTTTCGTTTAGTCCACTTATCAGTATCAGTATCGTATTCCCAAAGAGAATTGGTAGCGGTTTGGTCAATCCACCCTCCCACACAGTACACCTTTTTACCAATTACAAAAGTTCCCATTCGGACAAAAGACGTTTTTCCTGCTGAGAATGGCGCTTTCGTAGTCCATTTGTCAGTGGCGGGGTCGTACATAGCCCAATCTAATTGAAATGATCCTAAGCCTGCGTAGATTTTATCACCGACTGTGACAGCCACCGCCGCTTGGCTTGGTTTGCCGGAGTAGGGGGCTAAACGCTGAAAATAAGTGGCTGATTCTTGTTTGAGTTGAAAGGCAAGCCCCATTTGCTCTGCCATTTCGTTCATACCCGTGGCCAATACATCTATCATACAATTGGACAAATCAGGCTCGCCAGTGATGCCTGCATTTCGGCAAGTTTGTTCGGCTTTTTGGCGGTCGGCTAACTCAAAATCAAATAAAGAGATAGCCTTCTCTGGAAATTCCAATTTGGTGTATGAATCCGTTGTTTTTCCCGTTGGATAAACAAGAATAGATTGGTTTTGGGTAATGCGCCAATCGTTGGCGTATTTTTTGTAAAAATCCGTTCGCGGACTTCTTCCAACGGTATAAGTATTGCTGGCTTTGTCTTGAAAATCATCTTCAGGATTATCGTTGAATTGTCCCAAAAGCCCTTCCACTTGGTTTTTGCGTTTTTCGTTTAAAGTACGTACATACCAACTGAGGTTAAACGTGGGTAAAACTCGCACCTCTATCAAATCACCCCAAGTAGTAATGATTTCATAACGGTTAGCCGCTGGGCGAGTTAGATAAGCTTTGTCTTGCAGCAGATAGGTATTAAAATCCGATTTGATTTCCTGCCCGTTGACATGAATCGTCAATGGTTTTACGGTGATACTCACTACATCTTTCCCCGTACGGACGGACAGAGAAGTAGTAGTAGAAACAGGCTTTAATCCAACGGGCTCAAAGCGTACTTGTGCGGTAAACTCATCGTTTTTGGAGCGGATTGCCCAAAACTCACCTGCGGGGTGTAGCAATATTCTTGCACCATCTAAACCCGAAATAATAGGATCATTGGCGGTACCGCCGGCGGTGCGGGCGGAGGTACCACTGTTCCCCTGTGATCCTCCATAAAGCCCTGCATTTAAGGCTCGCCCTGCATTTTCACCAGATTCTCTAACATTTCTATCAAGTATTGATTTAGCACCGTCAAAAATTAATGCTCCTCCGACTGCTACTCCTCCTAAAACAATAGCTGTTCCCCCGACAGAAATAGCTGCTACCCCAATAGCTATGCCAGCTGCTATTTCGACTCCTTCTCCCAAAGTAATTGACCCCATAGCATTTACTGGAGTAGCATATCCTGAGTTTTGAGCATAAGCAGGAGTGGAAAAGATTCTCATTAGTATTGTTAAATAATCAAGATCGTCAGATTGATAGGGTGAGAAGATATTTGAAAGTAAGATACTTTTCTTGGAGACTAAATCAGAGGCTTGGTCTTTAGATAGAGATTGACGTTTTGTAAAACCGCTTTTTACCTTAAACATATCTTCCCAAAACGCAGAAGCAGATTGGTATTTTTCAATAACTGGATCACGTCGAATCAACGCAGAATGGCCTATCTGTAACGCTGCAAAAATTTCAGTGAAATTAGTATAGTTAAATCGCATATAGTCAGCGCCCAGAATCTGGATAGGTTGATATTTACCCTTTAGTAGATCTTGACGAAAATATAGTAAAGCAAGCCCTTTTTTGCCACCAGGCTCATCACAACCAATATAAACTGTTGTAAAAAACGTAGAATCCCTTGTAGTCAAAGTTGGGTTAGTGGGATCTTCCTCTTTCGGCTTGCACCCCTGCCAAATCCCCGCTCCCATCAGTAACAAAACCGCGGTTACGATTGTATAAACAGATAGTCTTTTCATGGTTTAGAAGTGTTTAATTGTCGCAGTCGCCAGTGTAGTTATGGGAAAACTTGTTAGTATAGTTGATACCTGTCATGGTATCTGTTACGGTTTCGGTATAACCCGTCACTCGGTCTTTTTGATAGGTGTATGACCGTTTTACGATCTCTTTCGAAGTAGCGGACTGGTATTTTCTTTCAGTCCAATTATTATAACCGGTATTGCTGCCACTTAAAAAAGAGCCTTTTAAAATTTGCTGTGGCAACCAACCTTTGAAAGTATAAATAAAGAATCCAACACTGGGCTTATCGTCATAGGCATATTCAAAAACGCGGGCTTGTTTTCCTGAGGTAAATGTTTCAACCTTCGTTTGATTTCCTCGGACGTCAAATTCGTAAGCAGTATAGTTGCCATTCCCGTTATCAATAGTTACTACATTGCCGTCCTTTACGGTATAAGTTGCTCCTTTATTGGCCTTGACACTTATCAATACGCCTTGATTATACGTGTATTCGGTCGTAACATCCCCAAAAACAACCGTTTCTTTGTTTAGTTTTCCCTGAGGGTCATATTCATAATTTATCGTTCTATTGACTGTTCCTGATTGAAATTCTATTTTGCTTAACTTCCCCTGCAAATAGGTATATGTCTCAGAAACGGTCACTGTACCTTGCTTTAATTCATACTTTGACAATAACCCTTCTGTATTGTATGAGAAGGTAGTGTTGGGAGATCCTATAAGTCGATTTTGATTGTCATAATTAAAGGGAACAGAAGAATTTGAAGTAGTAATTGTTGCCAACACACAAGGCTTTTTACTTTGTATTTGGCTCACCGGGCCGTAGGTAGTTCCCTCATTGGTCTTTACATAAGCTCTTATATTGTAGGTAGTGGCAGGGTCAAGGTCTTTCAGGTCGCTCGTGAACTTGTAGGGAAAAGTGGCATTGGCAGGAACAGCCCCCAGTTCGGTTTTACCTTCGGTAGCAGCCTCTCTTAACGTAGGTTCTGATTTTGTACTGCTCCATACGTGGCCATGCTGTACAATCGTTTTGCTTCCCTCTTTATCGATAATTGTGGCAATAGAGGCAGTAGTGGTGGTTACGCTCACAGGGACATTGGCGGTGCTGCCCGTTCCGCTAAAGGTGGGAGGGGCTTGCGTAATGCTAAAATCGCTGCTGCTTGTGGCCGTTTTGCCGCCTACTTCTACGGTAATTTTACCCGTAGTTGCATCCTTGGGGACTTTGGTTACCAAACGCGTCGTAGTAGCAGAATCAAGAATGGCTGCAACAGAACCAAACTTAATGGAATTGGAGGAGAGCGTTGCGCTAAAGCCCGTACCTGTAATGACTACTTTGGTGCCGACCGTTCCAGACGTGGGGTTGACGGCTGTAATATTCAAGCTCGTGTTGTTGCCCCCCGTGTTGTTCCCACCTGGTGTGGGGTCATCTTTTTTCTTGCCACAGTTGAGCAGCAAAAAAGTCAATAATGAAAATAAGGATACCGAAATAAGGAAATGTTTTTTCATGGTCTGAAAATTTGAGTTTGTACAATGAGTCGTAATGATGTGAATGAAAGGAAACAAGAAAAGGTGATTGGTTATTTTTTCCCTTCAGTTGGTACAGATACGGATTCGCTTTTAGCCAGTTTGGCTACCAAGCTTTTGATTTCACTGATGTCTGATTGAAGAGATTCATTTTCCGTTTTTAAGTCTTTAATGGCTTCAATTAAATGAGGGATTAAACCAACGTAATTGACGGATAAAAAGCCTTTTTCATCTTTTTGGATTAATTCGGGGAAAAGTTTTTCCACTTCCTGTGCTATCAGTCCAGTTTGAAGTGATTGATCACGCTCTTTGTCTTTCCAATAATAGTGATAGCCGTTGAGTTGGCAGAGATAATTGATAGAGTTTTGGAGAGAGGTAATCTTGTGTTTAAGTTTTTTATCAGAAGATTGATAAGAACCGGTGGTATAAACATTTCCTGAAAAATAACCCGCCCAGTTTATTGTTCCACCGGAAGCCGAACCGTAAACACCGTAATTCAAATTACCAGCACCAGTAGCAGCCCCATATACTCCAAATCGTGCCCCTTGACCAGGAGGGTTATTGCCTTCAACAGATCCATAGACTCCATAAGCAAGGTTAGGTTGAGAATGCTTAACAATTCCTTTTACTCCAATGAAAGTGCTTAAACCTGATATATCTGCATCTGTATAACCCATGACCCCTACGTTTTCAAAAGCTGTATTACCCGCCGTTCCCAAAAGCCCAATGTTTCGATCGCTAGACCAATTGCCATGAGTAGCAACTCCAACCGCTTGAGGGCTTTCATTTAGGGTAGCATGTGTACCATTGAAAAAAGCAGAAGCTTTAAGATTACCTACATAGCCCCCCCATCCTGATGATACTATCGGGCTCGTTTGGTAAATCTCCAGTCTTGCTTTTGGGTCAATCCAGTTTATTCCCACGTTACCATTTGGTCCAATAAACATCCGGGTTAGAGGTGTACCTGAGGTGGCTGTCCTGAAAACAATGTTCTTGGTAGCTGCGGCATTTAACCCAAAGCTTGAGCCGTCCGTATTGATGTTGCCAATTTGAGCGCCGAGTGCCGTAGCTCCGGAAGCGGGGGCATTAACCGAAAACCATAAATTGGCATTTCCTTGGGTTGTGGTATAATCTCCATAGATAAATCCTGTCACTTTGGTTGTACTGGGAAATCCACCGGCACTGGGCTGAATCAAAACTGATTGCCCAACAGCTGAGTATTGAAGTGCAATTAGCACGAAGGAAAAAAGAGATAAATTTTTCATTGTTGTAGAAAATTAAATAGATGAAATAAAAATGGATTAAGTCTGTTTTGATTGTTTACGCATTTCACAGGCTTTGCGGCGGGATATTTCGAGTTTTTCGCCCGAAGCCAGACATACGTAGCGTTGTTGGCGGCGTAAGAAAATATGCTCTAAATAGACAGGATTGATGGCGTGGCTCTTGCTGATGCGTAGCAGCGCTCCATCGGGCATCAGACCCAAAAGATGACTTATCGTTTTGGACAACAGGACTTTTCGTCCATTAATTAAAAATACCTGCGTATAGTTGCCATCGCCTTCCAAGCGTAAGATTTCTTCGGGCATGAGATGGGCAAACCCGCCCGTATCTCGAAAACGAATGAGACTCTCCATGTTTTTCGGTTTATTAAATGGTACTGACTACTTAGTCGTTGGAATAGCAAATCAGGGAAACAACTTTTCTGTTTTTTAGTGACTTATTCATGAACCCTCCAACTACTTATTAGTAGAATTAAAGACTTGAAAATAAGTAGCTGTTTCAGTGATAGTACAAATATGAAGGATATGTGGGCTGCCTACAATACCTAAATCGTGTGATGAGAAAACTACTTGTGTAGTACGTAGAAATACGTGTTTTATCTGAACGATATCAAATATACGTTTTATTTTTTCCAGTAAATAGCCACTGCTTCGGTGACCGAGTGGACATGGAGCTTTTCGTAAATGCGCTTGATGTGTGTCCGCACGGTGTCAATGCTGATATCACATTCGGTAGCTATCATTTTGTAACTGTGACCTTTGGCGAGCCATTCTAATATTTCACTTTCACGATTTGTCAGGCGCGAAATTTTATCATTGTATGCTGTTGAACGTGGTAAAAATTGTAGCGTTTTTCGAGCAATGGAAGGGGTCATGGGAGCTCCTCCTTCATATACTTGGCGAATTCCCGCCAGAATCTCGGCTGGAGGGGTGTCTTTCAGGAAATACCCATTTGCCCCAGCGCAAAGAGCCTTAAATACAGTATCATCGTCGTCAAAAACCGTAAGAATCAGTACTTCTATCCCTGCCAAATGTCGATGGATTTGCTGTGTAGCCCAAATGCCGCCGTGGCCAGGCATTTCCAAATCCATAAGTATGACATCGGGTTTTAGCGCACTTGCCTGATGAATGATGTCGTCGGCATGAACAAAGGCACCCGCCAGTTCATAACCAGGTGTGCCGCCTATCAACATGGCAAAAGCTTGGCGTAGAGGGTTGTTGTCTTCGTATAATAGTACCCGAATTGGCATGACGAAAGGGATAGGAAGTTATCTGTTCACAAAACTGACAAGGTAAACACTAAGATACAATACCACGATGATGTGACGGGAAGGTCAAAAATAAGACAGTCCCGTTACCCAGTTGTGAGTCAAGGGTTAGTTTTCCTCCTAAATTTTGGGCACGTTTTTGGAAATTTTTAAGCCCATTGCCATTTTTAGGGCGATTGAGTTCAAAACCCTGACCATCGTCGCGGATGGTGAGTTGTATGTTTTTGTCGAGTTCTTTTATCTGTATCTGTACATTTTGGGCATTTGCGTGTTTGATTATATTATTAATCGCTTCCTTAAAAATCATCAGCAGCTCTTTACGCTGATTCATTTCAAGAGATAATTTATAAACGGTTGCTTCTGCCCGAAAATCCAATTTAATGTCATTGGTATCCAAAAGCAGGGTGGCCATTTCTTGCATACGAATCAGCAGTTGTTCAAAACTGTCGTTTTCGGGGTTGATAGTCCATACCATATCGCGCAATGCACCCATCACATGGCGTGTGGTATGGCCAATCGTCTGGAGCATAGTTTGTGCAAGGTCAGGATTGTACTCCATCACAGCAGCAGCGGTTTGGCTCTGAATTTGAATACTGCTCAAGTAGCTGCCCATATCGTCGTGGAGGTCGCGGGCGATGTCATCGCGGAGTTGGAGGAGTTTGAGCTGTTGGCGATAGCGATAGAGTAACAATGCCCATATACCCAGCGAACAAAGTAAAAATCCAATCAACCAAACAAACCACGGTTTTTCCCAAAAGGCTTGCCAAATTTCAAGGTGAACCGGTGCTGAAATGGGAGATTTTTGCCCGGCAGAATTGATGGTATATACTCTGAATGTGTAGTTTCCATTTCCTAAGTTGATGTAGGTTACACTTCTTTTTTCGCCGTTCGCTTTCCATTCTTTATCCAATCCTTCGAGTTGATAATAAAATACAGTTTTGGAGGATTGGGTAAAATCCAAATGTGTAAAGTCAAAGGTTACGTTTTGATTCCGGTTTCTGATGCTGAAAGGGGTTTTGAGAGAGAAAGGTTGTATTGAGTCGTTGAGTTTAACAACCGTAATTTGGGGAGTGAAATTGGGACGCTTCAGTACATATTGGAGCGGGTCAAAGGTAGTGTATCCATAACTATGATTCAGGTATAAATGACCCGTACCATCATCATACAAAAAACCATTTGACAACTCATTTTGTAACCCTTCTGCTTCCCCATATCTTTGAAATTGTTGCGTTTTTGGAGAAAATGAGTAAATACCTTTAAAAGTATTCATCCACAAAATACCTTTTTTGTCAATCACAACACCCTGGGGTTGAAAATTCTCAGCATTTATAGTGGGTTTGTAAGAGAAACTTTTGTTGGACTGAGGTAGAAAATGCCCCAAATAATTGTCATTGGTAAGAGTCCAAATCGTATTTTCGGCATCTATTGCCAGTTTGTGTGTAGAAACATTACTACTCATGTGAACCGTATTCATGAATGCATCGCACCAAAAAATCCCTTTGGCAGTAGCGAGCCACCAGCGTTTTCGGTGCTTATCCCACGCAATATCAAACACATTGTTGAATGTATCTACTCCTTTATCTAATTCTTTGAACTGCCCGGTTTTGGTGTTAAACAAAAATACCCTGCCTAAGGTGGAACCCACACCAAGGTTGTTGTTATCATCAATGTCAATACTATTGGCTGATTTTTCCTGTAGGGGTAAGTTGGTTCTTTTGAGTTTTAGAGTGTTAGATTCAATTTGAATAAGCGTGTTACTGGCACTGATCCACAAATTTTCATTTTTATCCAGTTTCATCTCATAAATGACATTATTGGATTGTTTCTCTTGGGTTTTTTCATTTAAAAATCGCCTCACTACCTGTCTTTTTCGGTTATCATACAAGAACAATCCATTGCCGGAAGTAGCTACCCAATTGAGGTGGGGTTGGCTGGTTAACGCTACTATTTGCCGTAATCTTTCTATTTCTAACTCATAAAAGAACGGAAAGTCTTCATTTTTGAATCGAAATACATGGTAATCACATTTGTCGATCCCATTAAAGGAAGCTATCCATAAATTTTGGTTTCGGTCGGTGAAAATGTTTGTTACTTGGTTGCTGCTAAGTCCATTTTTAGAGCCAAACTGCAACGACAATTTTCGGTCAAAAGTTTCAGTATTGGTGTTGAATTGATAAATACCGTGACCAAATAGCCCCACCCAGAGCGTGGTATCACCCGTTAAGGCTGTTGGGAGTGGAGCAATAGTGTTTACTTGAGTATAATATTCCTTTTTACTGCCCTTCAATTGTATAAGCCATCTCTGCACGGTGTTGTCTTTGTTCCTTCGATAAAGATAGCCCATATCACCCCACCATATCTGTTTTTTGCTATCCACAAAAATGGATTGTGGGTTTTTGATTTCATTAAGTAATTCATAACTATTTTGAGGGATATTGTAGAGGTAAGTCCCTTGTAAAGTGGTTAATAACAAACAGTCGGAATCATAACCAATCAAATTGGCAGGATAAGGACTTTGGGTAATGGATGTTTTTATTAATTGTTTTTTGGCTATTCGAAATAATCCATTGTCAGTAGCCAGCCATAATTGATGACGGTGACTTAACAGCCCCACTACTACCTGCCTTTTTGATTTTCCACTTGCGGTTATTTTATAGTTGGGTTTTGTTTTGATGGATAAATACTTCGTAAATACTTGTTTTGATTCATCGTATTGATAAATATACTTATCGCTGACTGCCCATAACATACCTTGTTCGTCAACGGCCATGGCACAATACATACGTTTGTCATTCAGTCGGTGATTTACAAACTGATACCCATCAAAACGAGAAATGCCATCTATCGAGCTTATCCAAAGAAACCCTTTTTTGTCTTGTACTATCTGTTTGGTTTCATTGCTTATCAGCCCCTGCTTGGTGCTGAAGTTTTCGAATACGTAGTCATCTTGCCCGTATCCTCTGAATGAAACTACAAAAAAAGAGAAAAACAGGAAAAATAATCTCATAGACAATCTTTAACAGTGTGGAAATAGAGTCAAAACGACATTAATATAAGAATCCATTTCAAAATTACTTCAACCTTTTTTGCTGTGATTGTAAAAACGCGACATTTTTGCAGTCGAAGAAAGAGAGGCGTGTTTGCGCCACCACCAAACTCCCCCCAAAATTCCCAACCCCAATAACCCTAAACCCAAAACAATAAACTGTAAACTGTCCATAGCCAAAGGGGCAGTGTCGCCGACCAATATCAATCCTGCCCATTGTGAGGGAAGGGCATCGGCGGCACCGCCTTGGTTCAGCCAGTCGAGTTTGGCGCGTTGGAGTGCTTCGTCCTTGGGGAGCCCTTGGTCTAAGTAGTTGTAAAATAGCTTGGTTAACTCGTAGGTTGGTTGGTCTTCTACGCTCCAGAGCGTGGTGATGGTGCTCGGGATTCCTAACGCCGCAAAGCCCCGTGCCAAGCTAAACACACCCTCTCCGCGTTGATTTTGCCCTACGCCAGTTTTGCAGGCGGAAAGGACCAGCAACTGCGCCGCAAAGCGGTCGGCTTGGGTAAGTTCAGACAGACGTAATGCCGCATCGTGAAAATAAATGCGTGGTTCGATAGCCTCGGTACTGTCGGCGTCGGCGTGGGTAAAGAGCTGAATCACCCGCGAATTGGGGGCATAACGCATAAACTGCGCCTTGGTGGCTTCGTTGTTTTTTAGCGTTTTTCCCCACCAAAACTTCTCTTCTACAGCTTCCAAAGCCGCTACCGAGCCTTTGAGCGATGCTTGGCGGAGCGATGGCTGAAAAGTCTCAGGTGCAAAACCAACGAAGCTACGGTGAAATAGTTTGTCACCCTGACGTAAGGAAGGGGCTAAATCTGTCTGGTTTTTTGCCAAAAAATTAGCCGAATACGTGTAGCTAATGGCGTGGTGTTTGAGCAAAAAATCGTTCTGGTTTGGCTGAACAAGCAAGGTTTCAAAGGGTAAAAACACGCCATCTTGGGAGATAATCACGCGTGAGGCGGTCATTCCAAGCGGTTTCCATAGAAGTTGGTAAAGCCGATGGGCCAGCGCACGATACTGCGGATAGTGAGCATTGAGGCGGGAGCGGTCGGCGCAAAGGGAAAGAAACTCGTTGGCCAGTGATTGGTAGTCAGATGGGCGCAGGGAAAGGCGAACAAGTCGCGCTTTTTGGTCTAAACAAAAGGCATAAATAGCACTGTCGCCGACAAAGTAAGACACGAACCCCGCCGTACGTGCCCCCGACCCATTAGTCGAGATGGATTTTTGAAACTCAGCGATAGTTGGGGTACTGTTGTCGTATTTGTAACGGTAATAGGCGGGGTTTGTTGATTCGAGTTGCTTGCGAAAAGCCTCAAAATCCTCGTTAAACTGTTCCAAACGGCGTTGGATACCGCTTCTTTTGGCGTCGTTGGCAGGCAGGCTGGCGAGTTGGTTTTGCAGATTGGCGATGCTGTCGCGTAGGATGCGTTGGCGTTTGGCGCTATTTTCTGTCAGTTGTTGATTCGCCCCCAGTTCATTCAACTTGTCGGAGAGCAGGACGGCTTTTGATTTTTCAAAGAAACGAAACGCGGCCTCGGTATCTCCTGCCAAATAACTGGCTTCGATGGCTCGTTCGTACATACCACGCGTTTTTTGCCGCCAAAACAGCTTAGAGCCTTCGCCTACGTGTTCGTAACGCATAAAATCAATCATGCTATCGGCGAGGGCGTAGGTTTTGAGGGCGTTGGTCAGATGGCCCCTGGTGTTGGTTGCTTTGTAGTAATCAAGCCAAGTGTCGGCTTTGTCTTGGATGAGGTTGAGAAGGTAGTTTTTTTGGGCAACTAAAATGATGGCTTTAGCTAAAGGTAAACTTTGGATGTTAGCAGGGATGAAACTTGATGGCAGAAATGATTCTATTCCTTTTTGAAAATAAGGGAAAGAGTTATTGAATTGTTTTTGAGAAGCATAAACAAGTGCTATATTGTTGAATAATGTCCCTTTGTTATAGGTAGTTTTGTTAATATTTAAAGCCTCTTGGTAGTAATAAATTGCTTTTTTAAAATCATTCATTTTATAATAAAAAAAACCTACAGAATTAGCATAGTCGGATAACAAAAATGAATTGTTTGTTTTTGCGATTTCGTAAGCTTTCAATAAATATAGAATACCTTTTGATGGGAGATTCAGATCTCGATAAATGTAGCCCAATAGACGATATTGGGTTGATAAACTGATATGCTGTTCTGGAAATTTTTTAATGATATTTATCGCTTTTTCAACCGAAATTTTAGCTTCCTCATAGCGTTCGAGTCGATTAAGAGCTTGGGCTTTTTGCTGTAATAATTTGGAAATGCCAATTTCATCTTTTATTTCCATTGCCAATATGATTCCTTGATTAGCTTCAGAAATGGCATGTTCATAATCTCCTTTGGCAAAATAACAATACGTCAAATATACTAAGGCTTGGGCAACCCATATTTTTCCGGACATTAATTCATGGCCTGTTTTTACCGAACTGTTGAGCGCGTTGATTGCTAAATCTGTTTGGTCGTTGGCATTGTAATAGACTCCCAAGCGATAATAAGCTTTAGAAAGATCGGCAGGGTTGATTTTTGGGTTTAAGGGTTTGAAAAGGAGTATTGTTTTATTCGAAATCTGAATGGCTGTTTTGTATTCTTGAGTTGCGTAGTGAGATAAAGCTATTTGTAGGTCGGCCTGAATGTAAAGGGAGTCATGGATGTCATAGCAGACCTTCCATTGTTTTTGCCATTTTTTTAGAGGGAATTTTTGTAAAGGGAGTTCTTTTTCCAAGATGGATTGAAATTGCCGATAAAAATGTGTACGATCGAGACATTGAGCACGACTTTTTGCGAAAAAACCAATAAAAAGAAGGAGCTGGCTAAGGTAAAACCAAAACTTCCTTTTCTTCCAAAAAAGCATTAGAGGGTAGGGTCTATAACTCTGCCATTTTCAATTTTATCAGCTATACTTGGATCATAAACAGGATTAAGCGCACTTAATAATTCCTCTTTGGTATTAAAAACTCTGCCTTCGCTCAAAAGCTTGGCAATTTTTGCTGAGACATAAGCCGCCGCAAACGAAGTTCCTGAGATAGATTCCCCATTTAGAAATGGAGAAAGGTATTTACTGTCAAAATGAGTTTGTACAGCCAGATTAACGGCTTGATTTGAGAAATTCTGGAATACTATACGTTCTATGCCGTCCAAAACCATCACCCATTTATTAGAATCAATTTTTAATTTTTGCAGGATGTCTCGGCTTTCTTTGGCGGTAAATGCATTCTTTTTGAAATCAATCGTTTCACGAGGCGCAAGTCGCGCTCTTTGAATGTTTCGGGAGGAACCAACTGTAATAACATTTTTACAGTCTTTACTGAAACAGGCGGGGAATTTTGGGGAGACATCTAAATCCTCGTCTTCGTTTCCTGCGGCAGTTACTATCCAAATACCTTCCTTGCTTAGAGCATCTATCTTTTTTCTCAACATTTCTATTCCGGCTTGTTCGGAAATATGATGGAAAGCACTTACAAAACTGGCATTTACTACTTTTATAGGCAATCCGGCGTGTTTTTGAGCTAAAATATAATTAAAACCGCAAAGAATATCAAATAGAAAACCTTGACCGCCATTGTTAAACACTTTGATGGGTAAGACAGGTACTTTTGCTTTTTGGTTAATAATTGCAGTAATGGTACTCCCGTGCCACCCCACCTCAGTTTTTGGCTCATCATATTCATCCAGTATATTTACTTTGTTGTCATCATAAGGGCTATTTAAAATTTGATCACGGGTTGCATTTTTTACCGTCCCCAGCTCTGTAATACCTTGAAAATAAGATTTTTTGTAATCATAGGAATCTGAAGCGGCACGGAGGTAATCTGTAATACTGCAATAGCCTAAAGAAGGGAGGCCGTTCTTAGTGACTTTCGCTAAGTGAAACGGCTGACAATTTCCGTTTTTATCTTTATATTCTAGCTGCCCACAACCTACAGGTGAGCTATCAAAAGTATATTTTACACCGGTATCCATGACAGCTACAATACAACTATCAGCGGATGGAGTTTTATAATAGTCCACTAATGCAGTATTTACAGGCTGAAAAAAGCTTGGGTAAGTGTGTGTTACTTTGGAACTTGCTTTTATTGGGTCTCCAGGTTTACTATCTGGGTCAGGGCTGAGGACAGAATTGGAAGCTTGGTCGAGGAGACCTCCGAACTTTAGCAGGGAGCCAAACAAGGCAGTGTATCTTTCGCCCCATTCTACTAATACCAAATAACTGATTGTTTCATATTCTTCAAAGGAGTTTGGATATTCACTAATCCTAACGACCATGACATTGATATTGGTGTTATCAATCTGAATTGTCAATGGCTTTTGGTTTATATAATGGCTTCGAAATGTAGAAATATTTTTCTCATCAACGACTAATATTTTTTGATTCGATACCACATAAGATTTGGTTCTTGAATAAGGATTTTCCCAAAAGGGCGTAAACAAACCCATTTGCTTTATTTTCTCATCAATAATGGGGTTATGGGTTAAATTGATTTTTGGAGAATCTAACAATTTTATGATTATGTCCTTTGGATTAAGAGGAATGTTTGAAGGAAAAACTGGGAGGTTTTTGTCAAAAATTCTAACGTTTTTAAAAGAAGCCATGCTAATAAAAATTCAAGTTTTAATTTATTTTCCTCACTTTACCTCCTTCCACCCCTCCAATTTACCCTCATGTACTTCTTTGAGCAAATTTTCAGCTCTTTTCTTATCCAACGGTAAATTTCTTTGTAAAAGCGTAAGGGCTTCGTAGAATTTACCGGGGTTTGAGACTAAATCGGTACGGGTACTTAGATGATGAAAGTGTTTAATAGCTTGGTCGTAATCGCCAAGGCGGAGGGAAACAATGCCAGCCAATTTTTCTGCTTCTGCATTGAGGCTGTCGCGTGCGAGAAGTTGATTGAAGATAACCTGTGCTTTTGGTAAATCTCCTGAATTGTATCTATTTATCCCCATTTGAAGACTGTCGTTGCGAGCGCTCATTTGGGTGGTAAGCGTTGAAAAATTCTTTTCTATGTAGTTATTAGCCCATTCGTTGTTGAGGGCCATATTGGTAGATGCTTCCCGATTCCAAACATACCATCCCAATGTCAAATACAATAGTATAGAGGCTGCGGCACTTAGCGCATAAGTAATAGCGCGTTGATTGCGTTGGGTTGCCTTTTTACTTAGTTGTACAAATTCTGATTTGCGTCGTGCCTTTGCTTCTTCCTGTGCAGCAGCGCGGGCTTGTACCCAAAATGCTACTTCTTCCACCAAAGCAGGATTGCTTTTGAGTTCGGCCTCAAAAGCTTCCCGCTCCGCTTCTGAAAGCGAATGGTCGTAGTAGTTTTCTATACGCTCTAAATTGGTCATTTATCTATTGGCCCCCTAATCCCCGATGGAAGAACAATTTTTATTCCCCCATCGGGGATTAGGGGGCGGTATTTTTCTTTTAACTTCTCCAAACACCGTAATCTACTTGTTTTGGCTACGGCGGCGGTGTTGTAGCCCATCGTTTGGGCAATTTCTTCGTCGGAGTACCCCTCGCCCCAGGCCAAAATCATCTCACGGCACTTGTCTCCCAAGGCCCGTAAGCGTTGCTGCAACGTTTCTATTTCACTTTCCACAATCAGTTTTCGTACGGCCGACTGTGTTTCGTCGGGTAGCCAAGCGAGCGCATCTTCCAAGCCTACGCTGTTGGTATGAACCTCTGCTTTGTTAGTCGTATTTTTTCGGATTATATCAACACATTTATTGCTAAATATCTGAGTTAGATAGGTTTTTAACTCTGAGTGACCTTCAAAACGCCCTGTGACGATGTTTTCTATAACGGTCAGAATAGCATCAGAATAGGCACTTGCGGCATCATCTTCGGAGATTTTGTGTTTGAAACGTGCCTGTTTTATTAAATAGTGATATTTTTCATACAGTTTGTTCTCATAAAGCCGCCGTTGCGTACTCCCTGCTCGAATACCTTGCAGGATAGCATCATCTTTGAGGACTTTACTGAAAAGAAACATTCGGTGTAGTAAGGTGACTAGATTTAAAGCTACTAAAATGAGAAACGATTTTCAGAAAACCAATTTTTTAGTCCTAAATCAAAAATAAAATAGGACATTTTTAGTCTTATCATGCAAGTATTTCCTGCACAGAATAGCCTTACTATGGGTAGCTTGGGTAATAGTAGAAATCTATTACCCTCTCTTTTCTCAAACCCTTGACATACAATGAAACACACCTCTTTTTCCCGACGAAAATTTATTAAAACAGCTGCCATAGGCACTGCTGCTTTAGGAGTTCCTACTATTATTCCTGCCAGTGCTTTTGGTGCTAATGACCGCGTTCGTGTGGCTGTAATTGGTATCAATGGTCGTGGCAAAGACCATATTTCGGGCTTCTCAAAACAAGAAAATGTGGAAGTTGCCACACTTTGTGATGTGGACAATGTGGTGCTTCAGGAACGTGCTGCCGATTTTGAAAAAAAATACAATAAAAAAGTAAAAATGGAGCAAGACCTACGCAAGGTCTATGAAGACAAAGACATTGATGCGGTGAGTATTGCAACTCCTAATCATTGGCATGCCTTGGCTGCAATTTGGGCATGTCAGGCAGGAAAGGATGTGTATGTCGAAAAACCCGCCTGTCATAATATTTATGAAGGTCGTAAATTAGTAGAAGCCGCCGCCAGATATAACCGCATCGTGCAACATGGTGTACAATTGCGCAGCTCAGTAGCTATTCAGGAGGCTATCAAGCATCTACGTGAAGGCTTGATTGGAAATGTCTACATGGCTCGTGCATTAATCTATAAATGGCGCCCAGATATTGGCAATCAGGGCCCTTCTGCTGTGCCAGCGGGTCTAAATTGGGATTTGTGGCAAGGCCCTGCGCAAGCTCGTGAGTTCTCTAAAAATTATGTGCATTACAATTGGCACTGGTTTTGGGAATACGGCAATGGTGACATTGGCAATCAGGGGATTCATGAAACTGACCTCGCTTTGTGGGGGCTGGACGTAGGTTTGCCTGAAGAAATTACTTCAACAGGTGGTAAATTCCTATGGAACGACTGCAAAGAGACGCCTGAAACGCTCAGTTCTACCTACATTTATCGGCAACAAAAGAAGATAATTGAAGTAGAAGTGCGACCTTGGATGACTAACAAAGAAGATGGTGTCGAAGTGGGCAATCTTTTCTATGGTGATAAAGGCTACATGGTCATCAACGGTTACAACGATTATAAAACCTATTTGGGGAAAGAACGTACTCCTGGCCCTGCCCGTAATGCAGGTGGAGATCATTATAAAAATTTTGTAGATGCTGTGCGGGCACACGACAAGAAAATATTGAACGGTCCAGTCGAAACCGCTCATTTGGCGGCTTCCTTGGCACACTTGGGCAATATTTCCTATCGTTTGGGTCGCACGCTTAAATTTGACCCCCAAAAAGAAGTATTTCCTGGTGATAAAGAAGCTAATGCTATGCTAACACGCAAGTATAGAACACCTTATGTGCTTCCAGATAAAGTATAAATCTCTGGCCCTCCCCGAAAGGGAGGGCTTTTTTTTGTTTTTTAATTTCCATTTTTCGCTATTACAATGTCTTCTTCTCCTAAAACAACCTCTCAATACCTTCTTCAACTTCCCGTTTTGGTAGCCGCCTTGGGCTATTTAGTGGATATGTACGATTTGTTTTTGTTTAGTGTGGTGCGTGTACCCAGTCTGAAAGCCTTGGGTGTAGTAGGTGATCAGTTGTTGCCCGAAGGCGTTTTTTTGCTCAATATGCAGTTGGCCGGTTTGCTGATTGGCGGGGTGTTATGGGGCGTATTAGGTGATAAAAAAGGGCGTTTGTCCGTGCTCTTCGGCTCTATTTTATTATATTCTTTGGCCAATATTGCGAATGGGATGATCACCAATCTTTCCCAATATGCAGTGTTACGCTTTATAGCAGGGGTCGGTTTAGCAGGCGAATTGGGCGCAGGAATTACCCTTGTAGCCGAAATTTTACCGCAAAAATTACGAGGGTATGGCTCCGTCTTAGTGGCTACCATGGGCGTACTAGGTGGTGTTTTGGCCTATTTTGTGGCCGATTTGTTTGAATGGAGAATGTCATATTATGTAGGCGGAGGATTAGGCTTATTATTATTGGTACTGCGATTCAACGTATTCGAATCAGGGCTTTTTGTTCAATTGAAAGATAAGAAAGTAAGACGGGGTAGCATCGGAATGTTGTTCACCAAAAGCCGTTTTTCTAAATATATGCTGGCCATTCTGGTTGGTGTCCCTTTGTGGTTTGTGGTGGGTATTTTGATTACTTTTTCCCCAGAATTCGGACTCAGCCGCGGGCTTGCTGATCCCATTATAGCAGGTAAAGCGGTTATGCTTGCTTTTTCAGGGCAAGCTGTCGGTGACATTGTAAGTGGTATGTTGAGCCAACGCCTTCAAAGTCGGAAGAAAGCGATAGGGGTTTTTATTTTATTGTCATTTACCTTCATGGTGGTTTATTTGTTGGCACCCATCACAACAAACACTCAATTTTATATCCTGTGTGCTTGCCTTGGTTTTTGTAATGGCTACTGGACGCTGTTTATTATTTTGGCAGCGGAGCTTTTTGGTACCAATCTAAGAGCAACAGTGGCTACTTCAGTTCCTAATTTTGTGCGGGGAGCTACCATTCCGTTAGGGGCTATTTTTGTGGCATTCAAACCTTCCCTTGGGGTAACGAATGGAGCGTTGGTCATTGGAACTGCCGTGGTTGTCGTTGCCTTGATTTCCCTTTACTTTTTGGATGAGACTTTTACCAAAGACATGAACTATGAAGAATAAGTCCACAGTTGGCAGGCCAGCATCAATGGCTGTGTGAAAGTAGATTTTTCAATCAATAGCCTTCGTAAGGCAGAAGTTTAATAGTAATAAATGTTTATTCACGTATTCAAACCCAATCATGAAAAAGCCTTTTCTGTTATTTTTATTAGCTGCGATAAGTTTATTTTCAACGGTTTACGCCCAAAAATTTGGCAAGTTGTTGAAACAAACACCAGGCGCGGTTTCTTATACATTTCGTAATGAATTTGCCAAAGATGTTCCTGGTACACTCGATAAAATCAAGGCAATGGGCATTACTAATATTGAATTTTCTAATTTATTTGGTAAAACTTCAGCAGAGCTTCGAGCTTTATTGGATGAACGCGGAATGCGTTGTAGCAGTTTGGGCGTAAGCTATGATGATTTGACAAACAAATTTGAAACCGTTCTCCAAAATGCAAAAACGTTGGGAGTGGAATTTGTACGAATAGGTTCAGTACCGCACAAAGGCCCTATGGACTTGGCGTTGGCTCAAAAAACAGTGGAAGATTTCAATCGTTTTGGTCAGAAACTGAAAGATAATGGTCTGACTTTCTGCTATCACAATCACGGATTTGAGTTTGAGCCTTATGAAGGAGGGACGTATTTCGATTATATCGTCAAAAATACCACTGCTAACCAAGTGTTTTTTGAGATGGATGTAGTCTGGATGCACTTGCCGGGTCAGGATCCAGTGGCGATGCTCAAGAAATACCCCAAACGCTTCAAACTTATTCACCTCAAAGACCTCAAGATAGGCGTTCCTCCCAGCAAAGCAGGAAGCACACTCAACGAAAACTGTGTAGTGTTGGGAACAGGACAAATCGATTATCCTGGTATATTGAAAGCCGCTCAAAAGAGCGCCATTAAATACTATTATATCGAAGACGAAAACTTAGGCGCCATGCAACAAGTCCCCCAAAGTTTAGTTTATTTGAAGAGCCTGTAAGCCTCCGATTTCTTTTTCAAGAGATTTTACTACCTTACCACGAAATTGTATAAAATTTTCGGTAAGGTTTTTTCGTTTTTAATCTACGACGGTCGGAATCTGCTAAGTACAAGACAAACTAAAAATTAAATTTTCATAAAAATTGCAGCATTGCTATTAAAACCCGCGTAAACAACTTTGCGAATAAATGTGTTGAAATTAGGCATAAGATTTGAGGGAGAGGAGTTAGAAAATTAACCAATGAGAAACAAACTGCGCATATTTCTTTCAATAATTGGATGTTGGATGCTATTTATGCTTTCCTCTAATAAAGCACAGGGGCAAGCACCGTTTGAGGTTAAAGGAAAATTGTGTATTCCTGATGTTGAATGTGGAGCAGATTCCACCAATTTTGTAGATACCCTAAAAACTTCGACGGCTTGGCGTTGGGATTTTGGAGACCCAGGGACTGGCGCTGCCAATACCTCTACTGCACAAAATCCAAAACACGTTTATCAAACCCCAGGCCCTTATACAGTAACGCTTACTCGGACAGTCAATGGGCTTCAGGAGACAGTTACTAAAATCATTAACATTGGAGTGCCACCCCCACAGTTTCAAAATTGGCGGCGCGATACCATGATTTGTAAGGAAGATTTGGGGAAACTCATTCTCAATCCATACCCGTCAGGGGGACCTAATGGAGCCAAATATATGTGGTTTCCGAAGGGAGATACAACCCAAACGTTACGCGTAGATAGCTCAGGCTGTTATTCGGTCGAAGTAACCAATAGTGATGGTTGTAGCTATGAAGATCGTATCAATGTGAAAGTCTGCTTAGAGCCTGTAGCTCAAGAGGGTGCGAAGTGGTTTTTTGGAAATAATGCAGGTCTTGATTTTGCAGGAGGAAGTCCTCAACCTATTACCGATGGACAAATCAAAACACCCGAAGGAACTTCTTCTATCTCTAATTCTAAAGGTCAGCTGTTGTTTTATACCGACGGTGTAAAAATATATGATAAAAATGGTGCAGTCATGCCTTCTAAAGGAGGTGATACGACGGCATTGGGGGGTAGTCCCAATTCTACTCAATCTGCCCTGATTGTCCCCCAACCTACCTGTCGAGGATGTGAGTATCTTTACTATGTGTTTACCACTACAGAAATCAACGGTAAAAAACAGTTTAGTTATAGTGTGGTTGATATGCGTCGCAATGGAGGAAAAGGTGAGGTGGTGGAAAAGAATGTGGTACTCAATAATAATACTACTGAACGAATCGCCTCCGTTCGTAACGACCGTGATTCTACTTATTGGGTTGTGACGCATGACTATAATAGTAACGTATTTAGAATTTATCACGCTACCAAAACGGGATTACAAGAGTCAGGGGTATTCCCTTTGGGGGCTGTGCAAGACACTACCTCAAAAGCTGAAGGCTACATGAAATTTTCGACAGCTGATAGTACAGGGATGCGTCGTTTGGCGGTAGTGGTGCCAGGACCACCGCGAAATCTGGTTCAAATTTATAATTTCAACGATTCTACGGGACGTCTTACTGGGCCAATAACCGTTGATTTAGGCCCTGCTCCACCCAAAGCGTATGGGGTAGAGTTTTCCCAAGATGGTACTAAAATGTACGTTTCACTCCAAAAAGGTACAGGAGCTGCCGACACGACCTTATCCAAGCTTTGGCAGTTTGATATTAGCTTGGCTGATTCAGCGCGAATTGCCGATTCCAAAATCCTGATTGATAGTTCGGCTACGCAGGTATATGGGGCATTGCAGATTGGCTCCGATGGACGCATTTACTTGGCTATCAAAGACAGTCCATTTTTAGGCGTTATCAATGACCCAGATGAAGACTCTCAGGAAGAAGTACAATTTGTAAGAAACGGAATTTCTTTAGGCGGGAAGTTTAGTCAGTTAGGTTTGCCCAACTTTGTTCAAAACTTTACCGAGCCTTCCACAGGGCCAGGATTTACTTATGCCGATACCTGTTCCAATCAAGCTACTAATTTTCAAGCTTCCCCACTGTGTGACCCTATAAAGGATACCTATACGTGGAATTTTGGAGATGGCTCTGCCCCAATGTCAGGACAAAACCAACAGGTTCAACATACGTATCGAATGCCAGGGACGTACACGGTCAGTTTGACACTAAGAAACAGGTGTAAAGATACCACCATTACTCAGCGAGTTACCATCATTGCTACTCCCGACCCGATTTCGCTGAGGTCACCAATTGATACTTGCGCCAATAGGTTAGTGCTGGATGCAGGTGTGGAGGCTGAGCAGTATTTATGGATTAGGAATGGTGTGCCTATAAGTCGAGAGAAAACAATTACATTGAGACCCAATGGAGGTTCTGGACGATACGATGTGTTTGCCGCTAATGGAATAGAAGGCCAATGTTTTGTAAGAGGAACTACCCAAATAACAATGCGACAACCGCCTGCTTACTCACTCGGCCCCGACACGAGTTTATGTATAGGAGGAGGCAGTGTAGTGCTGAATGCCAAACCCACCCCCACCAATTGGAATAAATTTCAATGGAGTACAGGTGAAACAACTCAGCTAATTACCGTAAGAACTCCTGGTTTTTATTCAGTTCAAGTGACAATTAATACTGGAACTCCTCAAGCCTGTGTTAATGAAGACACCATTGTTGTTCGACCATTGCCTAAAGCAAGAATGCAGGCTTTATTGACTCCACCTACAGGCTGTACTACGCGAGATGGTCGTATTGTGATAGAAAGTGTGGCCCCCCCAGGAAATTACAATTATAGCTGGCTTGGGGCAAACGATATGCCCTTGCCGAGTACAGGGAATACGCTATCCAATTTGGGAGAAGGTACCTATAAAGTTCGCCTAACGGGTAATTCTGCGGTTTGTGCCACAGATTCCTCTTTTAATTTAAGAGTGATTAAAAACTTACGATTACAGCCTACCATTGTCAATGCCCGCTGTACGTTGCCGAGTTCGGGTGCAATAAATCTCAATACATTGGCAGGTACTCCTACAAGATATGTCTGGACAAATGCAATAGGAATGGGGATTGGAAACAATGCTGCTCTCTTAAATAATCTTCTTCCTGGCAAATACAATGTAGTAGTGACTGATGCAGGAGGATGTGATACGACACTGCGTGATATAACTGTGGGCATTACGCCTGAAAAATTCCTTAACCTTGGCCCTGATCGCGAAAAGTGTATTGGCGATACGGCCTTACTGATTCCTACATTGCCTGCTTTAGCAGGAAACCAATATAAGTGGAGTACGGGGGAGACAACTAACCAGATTACTGTAAGCCGGGCAGGAACTTACACGCTGACCGTTACGAACGCGGTAACAGGCTGTACAGACACTGATGATTTTTCTTATTCATTAGCACCACGCCCTGTTTATGATTTGACACGAGAAGTAGGACTTTGCGATCTTGATGCAGGCGCAAGCGCAACCCTTATTATTCGACCTACTACCCCCAATTTACAATATCGTTGGTTTCCGCCTATTGATGGTACTACTCCGCGAATTACGGTCAATCAAGTGGGAGTATATCGTGTAAGTATAACTAGCCCCGCAAGTTGTGAAGTGATAGATACTGTCCGTGTGATAGTACGGTGTGAACCAAGAATTTATATTCCTGATGCTTTTTCACCGAATGGCGATGGCCGTAACGATCTGTTGGATGTATATGGAGATCATCTTACTGACTTTGAATTGAAAATCTTCAATCGGTGGGGTGAGGTAATTTTTCACACGACCGACATGAGCCAAAAATGGGACGGAACTTATCGAGGAACAAGTTATCCGCCGATGAGCTACCCGTATGTAGTATCCTTCAAATCAGAATTTTTTCCTGACCGACCGCGGGCTTCTCAGCGCGGAGCTGTGCTACTCATTAAGTGATTTTTGCGTATATTTGCCTTCATGCGTCAAGACTACTTAACAGGAAATAAAGAACCCCTTTCTCCGATTGAAAAAGAGATTGATCGGGCATTGCGTCCACTATCTTTTGGCGATTTTGCTGGGCAAGACAAAATTCTTGAAAATATTAGAGTGTTTGTAATTGCGGCCAAACAGCGGGGCGAAGCTCTCGACCATGTGCTGCTGCATGGGCCGCCAGGTTTGGGAAAAACTACTCTTTCCAACATCATTGCCAACGAATTGGGAGCAAGCATGAAAACTTCGTCAGGGCCTGTATTAGACAAGCCCAGCGATTTGGCAGGATTACTGACCAATTTACAACCCAATGACGTGTTATTTATTGATGAAATTCACCGTCTTAATCCCGTGGTAGAAGAATACTTGTATTCGGCTATGGAGGACTATAAGATAGATATCATGCTTGATTCGGGACCTAATGCACGAAGTATTCAGATTAGTCTTAACCCTTTTACTTTGATTGGAGCAACTACAAGGGCAGGACTGCTGACATCACCTTTGCGTGCTCGTTTTGGAATCAATTGTCGTTTAGAATATTATGATGCTCAGTTGCTTGCTTCTATTGTAAAACGGTCTTCTGCAATTTTAGGTGCACCAATTGATGACGACGGAGCCTACGAAATCGCTCGTCGTAGTCGTGGAACTCCACGTATCGCAAACAACCTTTTACGTCGTACACGTGATTTTGCACAAGTTAAGGGCAAGGGGCGTATTACAGTCGAAATCGCAGAAATTGCTCTAAAAGCGCTTGATGTAGATCAACACGGTTTGGATGAGATGGATATTCGTATCTTGAGTACTATCATTGAAAAATTTAAAGGGGGGCCCGTTGGGCTTTCGACTATAGCGACTGCTTGCGGCGACGAAGCCGAGACAATTGAGGAGGTTTATGAGCCATTTTTAATTCAAGAAGGGTTCATAAAGCGTACATCCAGAGGCCGTGAAGCTACAGAAAAAGCCTATCGCCATTTAGGAATTGTACCTAAATTTCGGACAGGAGATTTGTTTGAATAGTGTTTTTTTTGAGAAAAGTTTGGCAAATTTTTGAAAAATTACGACCTTTGCCCCTCATTCTGAAAAAACAACAATTGTCATGGCCAGAGTTTGTGAAATTACGGGCAAAAGAACACGGGTTGGTAATAACGTATCGCACGCTAACAATAAAACCAAACGTAAGTTTTATCCAAACTTACAAACAAAGAAGTTTTTTGTACCTTCTTTGAATGAGTGGGTAGAAATTAAATTGGCTACTTCGGCACTTCGCACTATCAATAAAAAAGGTATCGAAGCTGTTTTGAAAGAAGTAGGTGCATTGTAAGATACTCATCTTTTGCAAAAGACATTGAAACCCCGCATTGGCGGGGTTTTTTGTTGACTTTTTTCCAAGATTTAGGAAACAGAATGTTTTACAGAATAATACCCTATAAATCCAAACCCCAATGCGAGCATGGTATGAAAGGCCAACATTTGGTAAGAATGCCAATAAATCCCCAAACCAACCCCAAAGGAAAAATAAACTGCCAAAAGAAGTTCTATAAGCGTAGGCAGATTGAGACTCTTTACTAAATAAGTTTTGCGTTGCCAGCTATCTTTAGGTTTCACAATTCCCCACTTTGGAGTACGGATAAAAGGCGTTTTTTTTCCTAAATACCCTTCCAATACGGCAATGGCGTTGTGAAATGACAAACCCATAATAATTGTTAGAAAAAGAGGTAATTGCCATATCAATTCTATCAATAGTTTACGACGATGATGAGCCGTCCAATAAAAAACAGCTAATATCAATACACTTACCTGAAATACTTGAAAAATTCCCAATAGATAGTTATACTGGGAAAAACGATGTGTGATAAGTAAGGTTGGCAAACTTACCAATGCCATTAAAAAAACTGCGATAAAAACCCCGCTATTAAGCAAATGAAAAGCAGCGTGAATTTTGGTAGAAAGTTTGAGGGTAGGAGTTTTGAATACGTTTGCCAAATTTTTACGGGCACATTCCGCCGCTCCTTTCATCCATCGATACTGTTGTGATTTGAGGGCAGGCATGGTAGCGGGCAGCTCGGCAGGACTTTCAACATTTTCAAGATAAACAAACTGCCAGCCTCGCATTTGAGCACGATAACTCAGGTCTAAGTCTTCGGTGAGGGTATCAGACGACCAGCCGCCCGCGTCGGCGATGCAGCTTTTGCGCCAAATCCCCGCTGTGCCGTTGAAGTTGATAAAATGACCACCTGCATTACGTCCACCTTGTTCTACTACAAAATGCCCGTCTAATCCAAAAGCTTGCAATTGAGTAATAAGTGAATAAGGTTCGTTGAGATGTCCCCAGCGGGTTTGTACTACTCCAACGTCTTCTTCTGCAAAATAGGGCAGGGTTTTCTGCAAAAAATCGGAGGTAGGTACAAAATCAGCGTCAAAAATCGCAACAAATTCTCCTTGGCTTATGGTAAGTCCATAAGCCAAAGCCCCTGCTTTGAAGCCTTCCCGATTGGGGCGTCGAATATGCTGAATTTGGAAGCCCTGTGATTGATAGAAGGCTACTTTGGAAGCAACCAACTCTACGGTTTCGTCGGTTGAGTCATCCAAAACTTGAATTTCTAAACGATTTTTAGGATAATCAAAGGCTATTACTGCTTCTATCAGTCGCTCGATGACATAGCGCTCATTGTAAATTGGAAGCTGAATGGTAACGAAAGGAATAAATACCCCCCTAACCCCCGAAAGGGGAACTGCCGCAAGTTGTGGACTGCGAACTGTAGACTGTGGACTTTTGAACCAATAATTCCAGACTAGACTTAATTGTGCACAACTGTAAGAAAACAGAATGATTGTGGGTATTAAGTAAAGTATGATGATAACAACTTCCATTAAAAAGGCAATTTTACTCCCGTCTGAATCAAATTTGTAGCCGTTTTGGCGATAATTTTTTCGTCAACATTGATAATACGACATTCACAGTGTATGACGTTTTTGCCAGCACGAATTACCTGTGCCTGTACCGTAAGTACTTCTCCTGCCCGTGCAGCGGAAAGAAAATCACAATTCAGATTCACGGAAGTATAACCATATTCGCGTCCAATAGCATAAACCATCATTCCTACTACATCGTCCATCATAGCGGCAGCCACTCCTCCATGCAAAACTCCCATTGGATTTGTCATTTCTTCTCGAATTAGAAACTCGACAGTCATCAGTCCGTCTCCTACTTCTTTGAGGGTACCATTTAACCAACGCCCCAGAGGAGATGGGCTTTGAGAAAGACTATTTCCGATTTGTGAGCGAAAAAAGGCTAAACGTGGATTGGCTTCTGAAGACATGAATTTGTTGTAAATAGATAATGGTTAAAGAGGCATTTAGCTTAAAATCCAATTTTATAACCAAGTCCTAGAAATGTTGGTTCAGGGAGGTTGTCAATAACTCTGCAATCAATAAAAATAGCAGAATGTATTGATTTGTAAAGTGGGATTTTATATCCTACGCCAAATTTTAAACCAACCCTCTTTTCATTTCTCTTTATATATAGTAAATTATACACTACACCACTTGAAGTGGTAGCAAATTGGGCTATTTGCTTAGTATTTGAGATTTTTAACGTTGGCCCTATATTGGCATAAAAACCTTTAGAATCTTTCTTAGAATTTAACTGTAAACAAATATCTGTCATAAAACTATGATTGTATTCTCCCCCAATTTTATGGTCAGGTACCTTATTAGAGTGAAAATAGTTAGCACTCACAACTGCTGCTAATTTTGGTCTTATTTTTATTTCTTCTTCGATTTCAATCGTCGTTCCATAAAAACCAACATTTGTTTCAATAGTGTATGAAGCACCTAAGTAAGTTATTGTTTTTTTTTGTGCACATATTGAGACGCTCTTCAAAAATAGAATGAACAATATCAAAATATTTCTTTTTTGCATAATGTAAATGTGTTTTCGTATTTGATACTTATTTCACTTTTAGTAATTCAGTTAAATATCTTGTTGCCAACACTTTCCGGTCAAAATGGGCTTGGGCATAGGAGTAGCCATTTAAGCCGTGCTGTTTTACCAAGTCAGGATTTTGTAAGTAGAACAATATTTTTTCAGCAAAATCTGCAGCGTTTTCAGGTTCTATGTAAAGCCCTGCTTGCGCTTCTTCTACTAAATGCCTTGAAACTCCATCTATCGCCATCAGAATGGGCTTCTGGCAAGACATATAATCAAAGGTTTTATTGGAGTAAATGGTTTTGAAAGTATCTACTTTTTTTAATACCGAAGCCCCCGCATTTGATGCTAAAATGAATTTGAAGACTTCTTTTTTGGGAATTGAGTCTATGAAACGGACATTGGAAAGTTGGCGACTTTGTGCATCTTCTATCAACTCTTTTTTCAACATTCCATCTCCAATGAACAGAAAAAGAACGTTAGTGTCCTGTAACAATTCCGCAGTATCCAATACCTGTACCAGATGATTTGCTACACCGTGTGCTCCTACATACGTCACGACAAATTTGTTTTCTAAATCGTGTTCTCTTCGAAAGGTAGAAACATCAAAATTAAGTAACAATTCTTCGGAAAGTGAAAAGTCAGCAGCGTTGGGAATGAAAATGATTTTTTTAGAGGGAACTCCTTTTTGGGTTATTAATTTATCCCGAAAAGCAGGTGTTAATACGTTGATAAGCCTTGCTTTTTTGTAAATAAATTTCTCAAACCAATAAGCAAACTTGATGAGAATACCGCTCGTAAGCACCCCCGTATCAATGGCTGATTCGGGCCATAAATCGCGGATTTCAAAGACAAAGGGCGTACGTTTCAGAACAGACAATACATACGAGGTAATTCCTACAAAAAGGGGAGGAGAAGTCACTACAATGACATCATATTTTCCTTTTGTGTAGCGTAATCCACCCCATATACTCGAAAAAGTAAAGGAAAAATACGCCCACAACCGCCCCAAGAAGCTTTTATTATACGACTCAGACACGTGACAGCGAATCACTTGCACGCCGTCGCGGTTGGTTTCAAGAAGAAAATATTTCCCAGAATATTTAGTAGAACGGTGACCCATGTAATGGACCATTCCCGCAAGAACGGTTATTTCATGGCCTTCTGCTTGCCAAAAACGGCTGATTTCGTTCCAACGGGAGCCGCCACCATCATCATCTTCCAAAAAATATTGGTGAATAAGTAAAATTCTCATAAGTTGGTGCGAAGATACTGCAAACTCCATAAATTATGCCTGACCAACCTACTTTTGCTCCTCGAAATAGCAATAAATCCCTTGCACCCCGTCGGGGTAATTTGTTAGAACCCAACGCCTATATTGCCGTAGTGGGTGCAGGTGTATTTGGTGGATGGACTGCTTTATGGTTACAACGGTTGGGATATCGCGTCTCACTCATAGATGCTTGGGGGCCTGGGAATTCACGGGCTAGCTCGGGTGATGAAACACGAGTCATTCGCTCCACTTATGGTGCAAATGAAATGTACTTTGACCTAAATGTGCGAGCCATTGAACTTTGGCGGGAATATCAGCATCGCTGGAATAAATCATTGTTTTTTAATTCAGGTGTTTTATGGTTTTGTTATGACGAATCACCCGAAATGATTGAAGCTACGCAACCGTTTATGCGCAAACATGGCTTGGAATACCAATATTTTTCTCGGCAGGAAGCTGCTCAAAAATATCCTCATATCAATACCAGCGATTTACACCATTTGGTGCTGGATTCTTACGGTGGTTATCTTAAAGCTCGTGAGAGCTGCCAAGCTGTACAGGAAGCCTTCATACGAGGTGGAGGGAGTTACGTAAATGCATATGTTCAGCCAAATATGATTGAGAATGGGCGCTTGACGTCCCTGACACTGTCGGATGGCTCTACTTTTGTAGCAGATACTTATGTGTTTGCATGTGGGTCTTGGCTGGGCAAACTTTTTCCAGACGTTCTTGGAGAAACAATCACATGTACAAAACAAGAAGCTTATTATTTAGGCGTTCCAGCATCTTATACTCAGCTTTTTGATCAAATGCCTGCGTGGATAGATTTGGATGGAGAGGATTTTTATTATGGAATTCCAGGAAATGCCTACCGAGGTTTTAAAATTGGCGTGGACAAACGCGGAGAACGTTTTGATCCGACAAATGGCGAACGATTGGCGAATCCCGATG
>JBDHXS010000009.1:0-29114 GCA_039810845.1 Runella sp.
CTCCTGAACAACAGCAAGCTACCACCAACTACCTGCTGTTTTGCCAACATCCACACGTATATACCTTGGGAAAAAGCGGGCATCCAGAGAATTTGTTGCTTTCTAAAAATCAACTCGACGAAGTAAACGCCACGTTTTACAAAATCAATCGGGGCGGCGATATTACGTATCATGGCCCAGGGCAATTGGTTGGATATCCGATTCTGGACTTGGAAAATTTCTTTACCGACATTCACCGCTACATGCGCACTTTAGAAGAAGGTATCATTCGTACCTGTGCTGACTATGGCTTGTCTGCGGGGCGTATCGAAGGGTTAACGGGTGTGTGGCTTGATTTTGAAACGCAACAAAATCCACGTAAAATCTGTGCTTTGGGCGTCAAATGCAGCCGTTGGGTGACGATGCACGGTTTTGCGTTTAATGTTAATACGGATTTATCCTACTTTGGAAATATTGTTCCCTGTGGCATTACCGACAAAGCAGTAACTTCACTACAACAGGAACTCGGTAAAGAAATCTCCCTGCCCGAAGTGGCCGATAAACTACGGGGACATTTGGTGAATCTGTTTGGGATGGAGTTAGAAGATTAGTAAACAGGGCGTCTTATTTGCCGATGCAAAACTTACTGAAAATATTCGCCAATAGATCATCATTCACGATTTGCCCCGTGATTTCCCCCAAATGGTGCAACGCCAATCGTATATCCTGCGCCAGAAAATCGCCAGTTATACCCATTTCAAGGCCATTGAGGGCATCTGTGAGAGCTTGTTGGGTTTTGACCAAATTCTCATAATGACGCAGATTTGTAACAACTGTATCTGATGCTACATTGGCCGAAACAACAGAAGCTATAAGGTTTTTTTTGAGGGTTTCTATTCCTGTACCTGTTTTGGCGGAGATTTTAACCTCATCGTGCGATGAGGTTAAAGCCCCTAAATCTACCTTATTTCTTACCCAAATCACCTTCTTCTTCTCCAACCCTTCTGCCAGATTTTCTACTTCTGCCAATGTTTCCTTACTATCAAACAACATCAGCACAATATCGGCCTGATTCATTGCCCGTTTGGAACGCTCAATTCCCATAGATTCTACGATGTCTTCGGTTTCGCGAATGCCTGCGGTGTCAATGATTCTGAATTTGATTCCGTCTATATAAAGGATGTCTTCAATCACATCACGCGTAGTACCCGCAATGGCCGTTACAATGGCTTTTTCTTCGTTGAGAAGGGCGTTGAGAAGCGTAGATTTTCCAACGTTGGGTGCGCCGATAATCGCTACAGGAACTCCTTCTTTAAGCGCATTGCCAAAGTCAAAGGACTCAATCAACGGTAGAATCGTACGTTGAAGATTGAGAATCAGTGTTTTTAAGTCCTCTCGATTGGCAAATTCGACATCTTCTTCGCCAAAATCCAGCTCCAACTCTACCATGCTGGCAAAATGAATAAGTTCTTCGCGCAAAGAAGCCAATTTTTTGGAAAATCCACCACGCAGCTGGTTTAGGGCTGTGCGGTGGCTGGCAGCCGAATCAGCCGCGATAAGATCGGCGACAGCCTCTGCTTGTACCAAATCAAACTGCCCGTTTAAAAAAGCCCGCTGCGTAAACTCTCCCGGACGCGCCAAACGCGCCCCGTGTTTAACGAGCAGTTTTAAGATTTGCCGAATGATATAATCAGAACCGTGACAGGAAATCTCTACGGTATCTTCTTTGGTAAAAGACTTGGGGCTTTTAAAAACCGATACAAGCACCTCATCAACAATCCCATTTCCTTCTCGAATCGTCCCAAAGTGTACGGTATGGCTTTCTACTTGGGTGAGGTCTTTACCTTTAAAAACTTGATTAACAATAGAAAGGGTATTCTCGCCCGATATTCTAATAACTGCGATAGCTCCTACTCCAGACGGTGTAGCAAGCGCACAAATGGCCTCTTGTTGATACATTACAAAAAAGTAGCGATACGCTTAAAAATAAACATCACTTTAGACGTAGCACCGTGACCATGATTCACATCAACAGAATTAACCAATTCCCAACCTTGCTTCGCCATCTCATTCAATTGGGCTTCTATGGTCTCTGGAGCAAGAACAGTTCCCCAAAAACCTCCTGGTTTTACTTCTATTACTTTGTATTCGTAGTTCGCTGTCATAAAATCATTTTTTCGTTATGAACGCAAAGGTAATGCTTTCCTCTTTTTTTGTACGAGAAGTATGCCAAGACTGAAGCCTGCTGAGATACTCACAATAGGGTCATAATTACCAGGGCGCAAGCTTCGAAGATTAAAAAGATTGGTTTGTATCAAATTGGCATTGGCTTGTTCCAAAGGATCATCATTGGTAACAATAAGTTTCCGAAAACCACCACCTACATAAATATCCACGACCATTCGGTCGGGAATCAACCATTGATAGCCCAATTTCCCGTGTAGTGCTGAAACACGACGACGAGTCCGTAAAAACCCCTCTTCAAAATACGCACACGCTCCTGTGAGTGGGTTGCATTGACGCCCAATAGCTTGGTACTGTCTGATAAATACTTCTTTACGAAAATACTCCAAGGCAAAATAGCTCCCACTTAATTTTGAATCAGATTTGGCAAAATAATAGCGTAACTGCGTCCGAAAACGCCAGTTGTTTTTGTCAGCATAACGCGAACGTTCGTCCCAGAGGTTCATATAGGCATTTCCCCAACCTACTTCTTGCTGGACACTCCAACGATGACCAAGGGGGATTTCTGTACCTAACGTAAGGGTATTATCGGGATCCAATAACATCGAAGGTATAAACTTTATGATTATGACTGGCTGTAGCGTATCTTGGGCTTGTAGATAAGATTTAGCAAAAAACAAGATGCATATCATCCACTTCCATTTTTGATAGAAAAAAGTATTGCTTCCAACTCCTCTGAAAAAAACAGCTTGTGATACCATATTAAAGTTCTATCGAAATTTTACTTAGCAGTTCCATTTTCCCTTCATTCTGATAACTGTATTGCAAAAATCCGCCATCCCCCGTTACGAGCAGTATTTTGTTGAGCGGTATTACGTCAAACGATTTTACGTCTCCCATCGTTTGCTTTAATTTAGGTTGGGTAGGCTGAGTGATGTCAAATATTTTGAGGCCATTGTCTCCTTCACAAACAAACAATTGTGAACCATCTACGCCCAAACCATACGGGCTTTGCAGGTTTTGGGTATGAACCATACGGGGATTTTTTAAGTCCGAAATGTCCACTACATCCAACGAACTCATCGTCGCAAATCGCCGACAAGAAACTCCTCCGCGCAGGGTCACATAAGCATAGTTACCCTGAACTACCACAGGATCGCAGCTTTGCACATGGGTATATTTAGAAAGCAAAGAAGGGCTTTCAGGTTGCTGATTATCAAAAATATACATCCCGTCGTTAGCCCCAATAAAAAGATTGGTTTTATAAGGAAAGATGGTTTCCAACCCTACACTGAGTTCAACAGCATTTTTGGCAACAGGATTGGCAGGCGTCGTGATATCATACACTTGTAATTTATTGGGTAAAACACAATAAAGGGCATTTCCTACAATGGCAAAACGTGCCATAGAGCCGCCTGTTCCTGTTTGACCATTGGGATTAACATCAGCACTTTTTTCTGCGGAACATCCAATGAAAAAGCTCCAAAAAGTTGTAAAAATTAACACTGTTAGAAAATTTTTCATAAGCATTTTTAAGGTCTAACGATAACATTTTGGACGATTCATTTTTACTTTCTCCCAACCTATCACTACCCCTTTCGATTCATCTACACACTCAAAATAGGTCTGAATATAGGGAGGAAAAGATTGTATGGGAAAGGCATTCTCAATGCGTTTTACCAATTGCACATTGGTAGGATCAGCAATATTGAGTACTACAAAATCGCGTCCATTGTCGGCATAAAGAAGATTGCCCTTCACCGCAATATCCACGTTACCAGGGATTTTGATAAAAGATAATTTACGCGGTACTCTTGGGTCAGCATTATCAATCAAATGGAGTCCTTTGCCTTGTTCGTTGATAAACAAATAATTACCCCGTACATAAATCTTTCCGGGTTTGCGCAAGGCCCGCGGTGCTTCCGTAGTTACTTGTCGTATTTCATTTTGGGAAGAATAAATCGGACGATAGCCTTCTCCATTGAAAGTAGGAGCACCGGGTGGGGCAGTGTCAGTGTCGATATTGGTATGACAACCAAGTACACCAAATAGCAACAGTAATACCCAAGCAGTTACATTTTTCATAAGCCAGCTAATTTGAATGAATTGAGATTTTTTAACTTATCTGAACCAGACACCTATCAATAAAACTGTCGGCTATTGACCATTGATTTATTGACTCGCGGTATCTTCTGTTTTCAATATTCCTGTATCCATATCAATCTTCCATTTTTCACTCACCACCACCTTGTCTTCTATATCACGGTATTCGATAGTTAGTGTTTCATTTTGGAAAGTTAGCCATGCAAAACCATTATAACCTACCCCAATTCGCCTCAAATTGGTTCGCTTTCGTTGGTCGTAAAAAATAAGCAATTCACTATCATCACGAGGATTATCTATTTCTACGGGCATTCCACCGTGGCCAATACAACGCCCCTCAATAGGCAATCCTGCCACTTCACGACACTTATAACCCACCAACCGATGTTCATGCCCCCATATCCATAACACAGGACGTAAAAAGTCACCAAATAGTTGGCTCAACTGTCGAGCAGGTTTGGGATAAGCTTTTCTAAACGCTGAAAAAGGCGGGTGATGACTCAAAAAAATAATTCCTCGGCGGTCGTTGGGGTTTTCTAAATGCAATTGATGACGTAGCCAACGTAGCTGTTCATGGCGAAGGTGGCAATCGGGTGGAGAAAGAATTTCAATAAAAGGACGCTCTACAGAAGTATAACCTGTATCCAGCCCAATCACACGCCAGAAGTCGTTTTCGAGGCAGAAAAAACTCGCTTTTTGCGTTCGTATGCTATTACCTTCTCTTACGCCCATGGTAGGCAACAAGTATTTATAAAAAGCATCGCCGTTGGAGTACATTTCGTGATTGCCCGGCAAGACTAAACTTCCCCACTTCCCTCTGGGCCAAGACGCTTTGGGACTTAAAAAATTATCGTGAATTTCGGCAGGAGTACCTACAAAATACACATCACCCAAATGAATAGAATAATCGGGTTTATGATTTGCCACCAACGCTCCTATTCTGTCTGATTCAGGCGTATCGGAAGCCCAATCAGACAGCAAAGCCAAATGTGTAGTTGTATTTTCGATTGGCATTTTGAAAATACCATTGTCATCGCCTACGGGGTAAAATTGGAATTTATGGCGGCGGCCAAAACGACTTTTAAGGTAATGATAGGCAAAACCAAAAACATTAAGCCACAGAAAATCAGTAAGTTTTCGACCCGCATTGTCTGAGTCAGTCGTTTGTTGAAGTTGAGCATTTTGAGTACGTAGGTGATTTTCGGCTTCAGAATGACCTACATTGACGTACTCTTCTAAATTTCGTTTTTGGGATTCTGGCATCTGACTTATTTTCGAGTCAGCTAAGTAACTAAAAAAAGCCGAAGTTACACTTTCAAAATTGTAAACTCTACCCGACGATTTTTTTTACGGGTTTCTTCTATTTCATTACTGGCAATAGGTTTAGTGGAGCCCCAGCCTTTGACTTGAAGGCGATTTTCAGGAATGCCTTTACTCACCAAATATTTTTTCACCTCCTTTACACGATTCTCAGAAAGCTCCATGTTGAGATTAAAATCACCTTGATTGTCGGTATGGCCTTCTATCAAGATTTCCATGGTGGTGTATTTGAGCATCATTTCGGCAATACGATCTAAATCGGGCAAAGATTGCGACACTAATTCAAATTTGCTTTGCTCAAACATCACGCTATTAGGCGTAATTTTTTTCCCTTCTTTGATAGGTACAAGTAAAATATTACGTTTTATATCTCGAAAACGCTTGTCTTTTGATAAATCTACAATCTCATCCAAAGGAAAAAAACCCTCCTTAATCGCACTCAACCGATACGATTCCTGTACAGGAAGGATGATTTTGTATTCGCCCGTTTCGGGATCATATTCTACCTTAGAAACATTGGTATTATCTTTTAATAAGTTTGTAACAATCTCAGTATTAACAGGTTTTTTGGTATCAGCATCCAATACACTTCCCGAAATAATCGCCACGGGTTCAGGACGAATAGCAGAATAGACTTTAAATCGAAAAATATCTTCGCCCCCGAGCGAATTCTGCATTGAACTTACATAAGCATACTCGCCAGATGCAGGAATACTCAAAAAACCATCCCACTGCGATGTGTTAATAGCGGGGCCAAGATTTTCAGGCTGACTCCACTTAGTCCAGCTCTCGTCCAAACGACGAGTCATAAAAATATCTCCACCACCGTAGCCCGCATGACCATAAGAAGTGAAATAGAGCGTTTTGTTATCGGTAGCAATAAAAGGTGCACTTTCTACATCTGCAGTATTGATGACATTACCCATGTTCTGGGGCTTACTCCAAGTGCCATCATTTTTCAGGAAACATACATACAAATCGCGGTCCCCATTGGTGTCTTGGCGTTTGACCGACATCACCAATACGTTTCCTTTAGGAGAAAGAGCAAACTCCGTATTGTTTTTCTTGTCAAGGTTATAAATATCTTCAATTTTACATTCAACGGGGGGATTCCAACCTGTTTTATTTCGGGTTGCTTTTGAAAGGCCAAAAGTCATGGTTCCGTCGGGGCGATATACGTTCATCAAGTACAGCGTCTTCCCATCGGGAGAAATACTCACAATGGCATTGTTATCGGCGTTATTAATGGGGACTCCCATATTTTGTGCTCCGCTCCAAGCATCTCCTTGGCGAGTAGCATACCATACATCCTGATTTTCGGAACCTCCTACATTGTGTTCATATTTCCCACGCGTAAAATAAATAGTTTTTCCATCTGGCGAAATAATAGGTGCTACTTCCTGCGCTTTGGTATTAACCCCCACCCCAAGGTTTTCTTTGATAACTTCTTTGGGCGCATCTTTGTAAACATTGATTTTTAGTTCAAAAGGTTTAGTAGAAGCCTTCAATCCGATGGCATCAATTTGGTTGTATCCTTTTACTCTTATGGGATTCAAGACCACTTTTACACCACTTATTATCATGTTGGTATCTGGTACTGTCAATGTTAATACGCGACCTACATCAGACACCACAGACATACCATTCTCCAACACCGACAACTCCTTACCTGCTACATCGTAAGCAAATACTCGGGTAATACAGCCTTGATTAAAATTTTCAACAATAAGAATTTGGCGCGCTTTTTGTGGGTTTTCAAAACTTACCCGAATCCACTCTTCTACATTAGAATCGGCATTGTAGGGTGACCATGCACAAGCACTTTCGCCAAAAGGAGGAATGGTATTGGGATAGCCAAGGACTTGTACTGCACGATATTCTTTGCCATTGGCTTCTTTGATGTATTCGGAAGAAAAACCCACTAACTTACTGGCCCACTGCACTTCTTGGGCATGACTCGCGCAGACCGACATCAAAATAAACCACAACCAACGGGCGTGCTTGGTCATTATGAGATAGGGTAAAATTATTTAGGATATTTTCTATTGCTTTATTCTCGTAAAAATAAGCAAAAATCGTTCCAGAAGAAGCTATAAAGAGGTTATTTATTCTTCCTATTTATTTTTTAGAAATCTGTCAATAAATCGTTAAATAATGCAGAAAGACTTACTTCCGTCCCACATTTCCAACCAGCAGTAGCCAATCTTCATCAAGTGTTGGGGGGGTAAGCTCACGAATGCCTTGGGGCTTGAAATACCCCCCAATCCAGCGTTTGTTGGTACGGGGACTAATCCACAACGCCCGAATATTGCTACCATTGATTTTCTCAACATTAATTTTGATCGTTCGGCTTGTAGGCAAATAGATAGCCGCCATACGATAATTAGGCAAAACGGCCACCGTTCCATAATCGTCACTGCCATAAGCGCCCCTCCCTTCTACCAAAATATCATTGGAGGCATCAGGCCGAAATAAGTACCAAGGAAGTCCAGTGAAAATTTTATAAAACAAGGATACTTGATTCGCTCCAGGCAACTCCATTACCTGTCGCCAGTTACTGCCAAACTCCCAAATCGAACTTCCATAGCAGTGACCGCTCCCTCCGCTCAAGATCGTCCAATAAGCTTGACGGCGTATCATTTGCTCATTGCCTACGTTTTCATCTTCGTATTGCGACTCCCCCAAAACAAAAGCCTTACGCGGCGTCTTTTGGAATTCGGTTAGAGCAACTTCATACACTTGTGGCATTTCAGGCGTCCAAACCCCTTGTTTTCCACGAAAATAAGTATAAACCATGCTAAAATCTAACCATGACTCATTCGCAAATACGTCGGTACTTGAGTGAGAACTAGCAGCATGGTAGGTAATCAAATGATTCGGTGCTGCAGATTTTAGTCCTTCTGCCATTGCTCTCTGAACAAGTTCTTCCCGCAATGGATCACGATCGCCACCCATTACCCAAACAATATTTGCGTATTTTTTGAACCGATTGCCCAAATAAGAACCATAAATATGGCATTTTTCAACACCATTTTTATATTGTACATCGTACCAGTTGGCACGGCAGCAACCCAACCAAGCGGGTACTAATGCCACCAATATCTGCAACCTTGCCGCTTGCTTTATCACTTCTTCTACATACTGAAAATATTTATCATTGGGGGCAGAAAAATCTTCTTTAGGCAAAAAAGGAGCCTCCCCATACGCATTGGTTTGATTAGGTTGTGGAGGCAACAATTGCAGAAATATAGTATTGAAATGTTGCGCATTTCGGTTGGTTAGATAAATCTGCGCTTCCTCTATTCTGAGTTTATGAAAGAGTGTCCAACCCGCATCTGCATTCATCAAAAAAGGCCGATTGTAAAAATCTACCAAATAGCGACCATTCTTACTTACTTTCAATGGGAATATTCCCTGATGGGTAGCAACTACGGCCGTAGGTTTCGTTTTCGGCACCGACTTTCGTTTTTTTTGAGCAAATAGAGGGCTAATAGTCAATAATAACAAAATAAGTATACGTAGTGATTGGGGCATAAGCAAGTCATAAAAGAGGTTAGGAAGAAGCAAAACTAATAAAAAAGCCGTTATTTGCACAAATTGGCGGCTTTTTGAGTTCTCAAAGCGGATGCCAATTAAATAAAACAACTTGTTTTTGACCAAAAATCCGCCTTATATTAAGGCTTTTCTTACTTCATCAATAAATCGGGCAACTTTCTCCTTGGGATCACCTTTTCCAAGGGTTTCAACAGGAACATAACCTCGGTATCCAGATTCTTTGATAAGTTTGAAAAGTCTTACTAAATCCGTTTTCACTTCTTTGCCATCTACATAAAATCAGCCCAAACCACTCTCTATTAACCAGTTTGATAATTTTTATGACGTCTTCTGCGGTTTTTATAAAGTCATTGTGATTCTGTATGGCCACAATCACCCCGTGGTTTTGGCCATATTCTACACACTCCTGAATATCTTTTACCATCCAAGCAGCAATTTGATCCCAAGAAAATTCTTTGGGAATCATTACACCTGCAAAAATTCGGATAACAGGAGCCCCTAATTTTGAAGCACATTCAATCCAATTCTTAACCAGTTGAACATCTTCCTTCCGTTTGTTGGCATCTGGATTGGTAAAATCGTTGCGTACACCCGTTCCACTGATAGATACGCCCAATAAATGCGCCTTGCGCTTTATGTGATAAATATACTCGTCGGATGGGGCTTTGGGATACCCTGGAAAATAATAGCCTGTCAAATCCACTCCATCAAAATTATGAGCCGCACAAAAAGACAGCAAATCGTCCAAATCCATCGTTTTGGCCATCAACGGCTCATTGAAAGAATACGCATTTAGGCTAATTTTTAGCTTACTATACTTTGAATTGTCTTCTTGACTGATTGTGTTCCCAGAAATCAATGTGGGTGTCAGTATCAATGATTTGACAAAATCCCTTCTTGCAGACTTGTTCATGGTAGGTTATGGTTATAAGGGTTTATTTTTTCGACAGACTACGCATACAAAACCCTTGGCTCTTTTGCGTCGACCGCTTTTTACTTCAAGCCCAATCACTTTATTGAATTTTTCAACACAAAATCCACATCATTGTTGCCTTCTTGTCAATAAAATACTTCCGTGCGTTGAAGGTATTGTGCCCTGATTAACTGTATGCCAATAGACGTCGTCCCTCGCATAGCTTCTTCAAAACGACACGACTGTTGGAAAGCATCGTTTCTATCAAATCTCAATTCACTTCAATCCAAGTTTCTTTTTTTAATTTCTTCGTTGATTGATTTTTGTTCAGACACAATGACAAAGTTGCCAATGATAAAAAACAGCACAAAAGGGAGCATTGGTTTGTAGTAAAACTCGCCCTTACCGCCCGTAGCGGCGTCTTTGCCAACGTAATAGCCAAACAACAAGCACAGGATAAATAATGAAACAACCCCAGTGGCTACGATAAATTTATGGGTGCTTTTTAGTGATTTCTTTCGCGTTAGTAACTCGTCGTTGGTGAGGGTGGCCAATTTTTCTGGTTTCATTTAAACGTTTATTTGGGTTGTTGCCTTTTTTTAGGGGTAAATGTATTGAATAAAATTAAGGCAAAAAAGAGCCTAAGGAGACATGAGGAACATCACAGTGATTCTTACAAAGCAAGGAAATACAATGAGAAAACCGACCACAGATGAGAAAATAATCGCTTTTATCACCTCATTGCGGTCTAAAACCTCTTATTTTCGAATGCACAAAATTCAGCAACATTAGCGCACTCACTTCGTCACAAACACACTACTTATTCATAGTCGTAGTTGCAAACTACGACTACCATTGGGAGGGTGAGAGGTGACATCGCATTTCAGTTCAAAACGCTTCGATGGCATATTCTTTCGATTTGATTAACTTTTCCTACGTTTTGGATTAGTTGATTTTCTGGGAGACGATTTAGCGCACACCTTTGTATTGTCAATGAGGACAAACAGCGACACCGCCGAAATGACTGATTAGAGTCGGGAAATCAAACACAAAAACAATCAAAACAAAGCCATGAAAAAGACAAACACAAAAATCGCTCTCAAAACTGACAAAATCGTCAGCCTTTCTAAAAATGCTGCTCAAGCCATTGTAGGAGGAATTACAATATGGGAAGGAATAGCTGCTTCAAGAAACTGCTAATAGGCAATCCTACTTTTCTCGTACCCAATATTCCCACCAAAGCTAACACTTTGGTGGGAATATTTTTATTAAATAGTTATTGATAAAATGAAGATTTCACCAAAGGCTCAACCGAGTTTATAGTAGAAGTAGAATACGAAGCTATGCGAATTGCAGGCCTTAAAATGGCAGATTTGATTTGTTTACCATTTACTTCTCAACCCTGACGATAGGAAGGGTCTTTTTTCGTTCAGAATAGCAAAACAAAATCCTGATAAACACTTGACTATCAGGTTTTTTTTACAAATAGCTGAGTAATATTATTTCTTCGGCATGGCAAAAATACTTTCGTCAATCGTTGGATTTATTTCCAATTTCTTGATAGTAGTTGTGATTACCCCTGCTTGTGGATTTGTAATTTCGGTTGTGTGTGGATAAGCAATGCCATCCACTATTTTATAGTTAGACATTTTGGTTTCGGCTTCTATCTCTTGGTCTCCCACCTTCATTTTAATCGCCATTTTTACCACATAAAATGTCTTCGAATCAATAAAATGAGTAATTACCGTTCCATCTTTACCAGTTGTTTTCACTTTAAAGACTTCACTACCATCCAATGTTTCTTTCCCCAGCAATTCTGCTGTAGTTCCATCCTCCTTAAAGTTGGTCATTCCAGCTAAATCCAACTGGCTCGCTGCTGCTTTCAATTGTTCCTCAGGCATCGCCACTGGGTCAGTTCCTCCCTGCATAGGATTAATCATCCAGCCTTTATCTCCATCAATTACCATAGTAATGGTTTGCCCCATCACTTCGATATCATTTCTCATACCCCGTTTATGGACAATCACGGATTTAGAAGCCATTTCCATTCCCATGACACTTGTTGTACTTTCTGTACGTAACGATTTAAGTGCCTTGAGTTTTGCTGCCCCGCCGCGTGCTTCCACTGACTTGACTAAAATTTCGTCTGCTGTTTGGGCCAAGGTTACACCTACCATTGCAAATAACAAGGTAAGTGAAAAAACAATCTTTTTCATATTCAGTTTTTTTGAGTTATGGGGCGAAAGGTAAAAGAAAAAAAGGGATTGTTGTAGCTTGCCGAGAAAAAATAGGATGAGCGGTATTTTTTGCGATTTAACTAACCGAAGCGTAACCTTTTACATCTTTGATATAATCGCTGATTCCTTCCTCCAAATTGCTACTTTCTTGTAAAACCCGAATAAACGCACTTCCGATAATTGCCCCGGCAGCGTGTTCACAAGCCTTTTCAAACGTTTCGTGGTCTTTGATACCAAAACCAATCAATCGCGGATTACGCAGATTCATGGCATTAACTCGTGCAAAATACGCTTCCATGTCGTGACTAACACCTGACTGTGACCCCGTAACACTCGCAGACGATACCATATAAATAAACCCTTCGCTGTTGTTGTCAATTTGTCGAATCCGTTTTTCGGACGTTTGGGGCGTAATCAAAAAGATGTTAAGAATACCGTATTTATCAAAAATCGGTTTATATTCTTCCAAATATTCATCTACGGGCATATCAGGTAAAATCAAACCATCAACACCTACTTCGGCGCACTGTTGACAAAAATTTTCGATGCCAAACTGAAGAACGGGATTGACATAACCCATCAGCAATACGGGTACGGTAACTTCTGAACGCATTCCTTGCAGTTGCTCAAACAACTTCCTGACACTCATGCCATTTTCGAGAGCTTGTTGATTGCTTTGCTGAATGGTTTCTCCATCGGCTACAGGGTCAGAATAGGGCATTCCAATCTCTACCAAATCAGCTCCAGCCGTTTCTAAAGCTTTCAATATGCGGCGCGTATCGTCCAATGTTGGATAACCTGCCGTAAAATAGACGTTGAGATTGTGAGTGGAATTACGCTGAAAAAGTTGAATAATGCGATTCATAAGAGGTCTAATAATTTTCGGTAAAAGTAGGATTTTCCATTACTACCACCAAATTTTGCGTTTGGCAAGTCTCAAAACAAAATCGTCAACTACACGATAGAAAGTACATGTAGTCTAACTCGAAAAAATAACACTAAGTTATGACAAGAGAAGCCATAAAAACCTACAACACCATCTCTTTCCGAAAGCGATTTATGCAGCCCGACCAGCAACTAAACACGCTGCTGAAATCCGATTTCGGGAAGTTTTTTATTGTACCCGTTGAAGACTTATTACGCCTGATGAAACTTCCGATTCCTCCGGTGAGGGCAACCACGCATACGCTCATTTATCTCACCGAAGGGGAGGCGATCATGAACATTGGAAGCGATACGTTCCGAATCTTCAAAGATGAATGTCTGATTGTTCCGACAGGGCAGGTTTTTTCATTCAGTAACTTTGATACCAATAAAGGTTACCTATGCAATTTTCACAATGACATGATTATCGGGAAGTTCGGCAAAAATGAGTTACTGAAAGACTTTGAATTTTTGAGAGTATGGGGGAATCCCCGCATTTGCTTAGATCCCCAAACTTCTGATTTTGTCAGGCATATCTTCAAAAGACTGTTATTGGAATATTCAGAAAGTGGGTTAGCTCACCAGAACATTCTCCAACCGTATTTGATTGCACTTCTTTGCGAAATCAACCGAGTCTATCAACCCATTTCAAAAAGCCCTCAAACAGGTGCTTTACACATTACCAATCAATTTAAAGAGTTACTTACCATCCACATCAAGACCAAACATTTGGTAACGGATTATGCCGCCTTGCTCCATATCACACCTAATCACCTCAACAAATGCGTAAAAACCATGACGGGCAAATCGCCCACAAAATGGATAGATGATGCTATTGTATTGGAAGCGAAGGTTTTGCTTTACCAAAGCAATCTTTCCATCGGCGAAGTAGCCGCTGAAGTCGGACTCCACGATCCTTCGTATTTCAGTCGTTTGTTTAAAAAAAGAGAAGGAATAACGCCCTTGGCATTTCGTTCAATGATTGAAAAATCCTAAAAATCGACTTTTGTGTCCTACCTCCCTATTTTGCTTTCTGCCACCTTTGCAAAGTCAAAAACACAGAGCAAAACATGTATTCGACTTTATTATTTTTTCATTCTGGTTTCCGTTGGCTCGTTTTGGCGAGTTTGCTTTATGCACTGCTCAGGGCTTATACAGGTTATACTTCCAACAGAACTTTCACCAAAACTGACAATTCCATCCGACATTGGGTCGCTACGATTTCCCACATTCAACTTATCATTGGATTTACGCTGTACTTTATCAGTCCGATAGTAAAATATTTCATAGCTCAGAAAAAAGAAGCAATTCAACATCTTGATACTGCTTTTTTCGGAATTATCCATATCTCCCTAATGCTCATTGCAGTGGTTGTGATTACCATCGGCTCGGCATCTGCCAAACGAAAACCCAGTGATAAAGAGAAATTTAAAACGATGCTACTCTGGTTTTCGGCCGCTTTATTACTCATTCTCCTGGCCATTCCCTGGCCCTTTTCTCCATTGGCCAATCGTCCTTATTTCAGAGCCTTTTAAAGTTATCTCCATTTAAACGACTTATCATCAATGGCCCGCATCGTACACAACACGCCATTGAGATGGTCGTATTCATGCTGAAGCAATTCTGACAGGCTATCTTTCATTACCCATTCCTGCAGCTGCCAATGTTCGTCTAAGTACTTGATGGTCAAAGATTGATGGCGTTTTACTTTGATCATCAAATGAGGAAAGCTCATACAATCGTCCCAAAGCTCAAACAGTTCATCGCTGAGATTCACTAACTCGGGATTAATAAATACCACCGGTTTGTCAATGTTCATGTAAATCAGGCGTTTCATAATTCCCAGTTGAGGCGCCGCAATGGCACGGCCAAAACCATACTTGGTTCGAACTTCCTGCATGACGTTATGCAGATCGGCAACCCAACCAGACACCAGAGGTTTTTCTTCGGGAGTAATGGGCGTACAGATTTCGTACAAACGAGGGTCGCCCAGTAACAGCAAATCGGATAAGGTTTTCATACTTATACAAAGAGCGAAATACGCTTTGCTTACTTTATTAACTCTTTATAATAAGTTGGTGAGTATTTGCTAAAAAAACCTTCCTTTTATAGCAAAACCATTAAACTTATTGTCGAAAATGCGCAATATAGCATTGAAAATCGCCAGTTCAATTTGCTTTATTTCGGTTCTTTCCTTCACTGGAACCCACACCATTCAGAATGAATACCGCGCCGAATCAACTTCTGACTCCAATCAAGTCTATGTTCCCGATGATTTGGAGGCAACCCTTTGGGCCGAAGCCCCTCTGTTTTACAATCCCACGAACATGGACATTGACGCCAAAGGCCGAATATGGATTACAGAAGCTGTCAATTACCGAAATTTTAACAACAAACCCGACCAAAAACTAAGCTTTACAGAAGGCGACCGCGTCATAATTTTGGAAGATACCGACGGCGATGGGAAAGCGGACCAATCGAAGGTATTTGTGCAGGATAAAGACTTGGTAGCCCCCTTGGGAATCGGGGTGATTGGCAACAAAGTGATTGTGAGTTGCGCTCCAAATATGATTGTATATACCGATGAAAACGGGGACGATGTTCCTGACAAAAAAGAAATTTTACTCACCGGATTTGGCGGTCTCGACCACGACCATTCGCTACATTCGCTCACTGCGGGGCCTGACGGGCGTTGGCATTTTAATACAGGCAACGCCGGTCCGCACAACGTTAAAGATAAAAGCGGTTGGACGCTCCGTTCGGGAAGTATCTACACCGGAGGTACACCCTACAACAAAGAAAATCACGGAAACCAAAAAAGTGACGACGGACGCGTATGGGTAGGCGGCTTGGCTTTACGTATGAATGCCGACGGAACGGACTTAAAAGTCATGGCGCACAACTTCCGAAACAGTTACGAAATCGCCATCGACAGTTACGGAAATTATTGGCAAAACGACAACGACGACCAAGTCGTGACCTGCCGAACGAGTTGGGTGATGGAAGGCTCCAATGCGGGTTATTTCAGCGCCGATGGCACCCGTACCTGGCAAGCGGACCGCCGCCCCGACCAAGATATGTTTACAGTTCACTGGCATCAGGAAGATCCGGGCGTTTTGCCCGCGGGCGAAAACACAGGTGCCGGCTCTCCCACGGGGATGCTCGTGTACGAAGGCGATGCTTTGGGCGAAAAATACCGAGGCACGGTCTTGAGTTGCGAAGCAGGACGTAATGTAGTGTGGATGTATTGGCCCCAACCCAAAGGCGCCGGCTTTGATTTCAGCAAACGAATTGATTTAATCAGTTCCTTCCCCAAAGTGGAAGCTCACTACATTTGGAACGAAACGGGTCAAGACAAGCGCAAATGGTTCCGTCCCAGTGATGCCGCAACGGGGCCCGACGGCGCCATTTACGTAGCCGATTGGTACGACCCAGTAGTGGGCGGTCATCAAATGCACGACAAAAAAGGCTACGGGCGCATCTACCGAATTACGCCTAAGGGTAAAAAATTGAGTACGCCTAAAATTGATATAAGCACCACCGAAGGACAAATTGCTGCCCTCAGAAATCCTGCCATCAATGTGCGAAATCTCGGGTTTGTGGCCTTACAGGCTCAAGGGGAAACAGTTGTTCCTGCTGTAAAAGAGTTACTGAATGATGCCAATCCTTACGTACAGGCGCGGGCTGTTTGGCTTTTGGCGCAATTGGGCGAAAAAGGCAAAGCGGAAGTGGCCGGGATTTTGAACGAGAATAAAAATGAAAATCTGCGAATAACTGCTTTCAGGGCGTTAACCCCATCCCCTAACCCCTTACCCTCTGAGGGAAGGTGGATTCGCTCCCTTTCCCTACAGGGGAAAGGATTGGGGATAGGGGTTCTGCGCGAAATAGCCATCTCACTGCGCGACGTTCCTTATGAAAAAGCCAAAGGAATCCTGAAAGAGTTGGTTTCAAAATTCGACGGACAGGACCGCTACTATCTCGAAGCCTTAGGCATTGGCTTGGACGGAAAAGAAGAAGTTTTTTACAAAGAAGTACGTCCAACCTGGCCCAAAGACGCAACAACTTGGTCTCCGAAACAGGAATGGTTGGCATGGAGATTGCATCCTAAAAATGCTGTAACTGATTTGCAACTCAGAGCCAATGCCAAGTCATTATCACCCGACCAACGCAAACGCGCCATTACGGCCTTGGCCTTTATCAAAGATAAATCAGCCGCATTAAGTATGTTGGAATTGACAAAAAGTCCGCTGAAAGATGTCTCAGAACAGGCTTTTTATTGGGTCAATTTCCGTAAAACCAACGATTGGCAAGACTTACTCAACTGGCAGGAAGCAACAGTTGCGCAACTTTCGCCTGCTCAAAAGAAAATGTTGGATTGGCAAAAAGTGATGTTGGATACGACGGCTGCCAAACCTGACCGTGAAAATGCGGCTAAATTACTGGCTTTAGACCTGTACGGCGGACAATTGCTGTTGTCCACTGCCGGTGAAAACAAAATCCCTAAAGCCGTAAAAGCGACCATTGCTGAGCACATTTTTAACAACCCCGACCGAAGCGTTCGGATGATGGCGGGCGAGTATTTCCCTCGACCCAACGGCAAAGGACTTTCGGTAAGTTTGGCTGCGGCCATGCCGTTCAATATCGAAAACGGGAAAAAGATTTTCCAAACCAATTGCACTTCCTGTCACCGTTTTGAGAAAGACGGTAAAGACATTGGTCCCGATTTGAGTTTGATTGGAAAAAAGTTTGACAAACCCGGTTTGCTCGACGCCATCATTAATCCGAGTGCCAGTTTGGCCTTTGGCTACGAACCTTGGATCATTCAAACCAAAGACAAAAACACCTACTACGGTTTTTTGGTGGGCGACGGGGCAACCGTGACGTTAAAAGACGCAGCCGGGCAAACAACCTCGCTCAAAGCAAGCAACATCGCCTCGCGTCAACAACTCAAAAACAGCCTCATGCCGGAGCCCTCTTCGTTGGGTCTGAAAGAAAAAGATTTGTCTGATTTAGCGGCTTATTTATTAAAATTACCTATACAGGAATAGAATAATACCCGTTCGACGGTCTAGAACCGTCAGACACGCACTTACACGTTTACCCATCATTAAGTAAGTCCAATGCTACCCAAACCACTTATTCTTCCATTGCTTTTTTTGATTTCATTTCGTCTTTTTGCCCAAAAACCGTCGCTGACTTTATGGTACGATAAACCGGCCACCGAATGGTCGGAAGCGCTGCCATTGGGAAACGGGTTTATGGGGACCATGATTTTCGGTGACCCTCTGAAGGAGCATTTGCAACTCAATGAAGGTACTTTATATTCCGGTGACCCAAAAGGAACGTTCAAAAATATCTCCATTCGGAAAGATTTTCCGCAAGTGAATGAGTTATTGAAAGCGAAGAAATACGGCGAAGCTCAGGCGATTATCGCCAAAGAATGGTTAGGACGAAATCATCAATTGTACCAGCCGATGGGTGATTTTTGGATAGAGGTTGACCACAAAAATCAAACGATTACCGAATACAAACGAAGCTTGGATATATCCTCTGCTACGGCACATACGAAGTATAAAGTGGGAAATACAACCTATAAAAGAACCTATTTTGCCAGTTATCCCGACCACGTCATTGTGGTAAAAATGACGGCTGAAGGAGGTGGTAAAATCAATGGTATTGTTTATTTTACCACCCCTCATGAACCCACCGCCCGCTACTCAGCCATGGGCAACACGCTGACAATGCAGGGGAAAGTTCCGGGTTTTGGATTAAGAAGGAGTTTTGAACAGGTAGAAAAACTCGGAGACCAATACAAATACCCCGAAGTCTACGATAAAAACGGCCAACGCAAGCCCGAAATAGAGAATTTGTTGTACGACAAAAAGATAGACGGCTTAGGCATGGCCTTTGAAACCGCAGTTAAAACATTCAACAAAGGCGGCTCTGTAAAAGCGGAAAAGGGTAAAATCAGCATAAAAGACGCAGATGAAATAGTTTTCGTTTTGACTGCGGCAACGAGTTACAACGGCTTTGACAAAAGTCCGGCTTACGAAGGTCTTAACCCAAAACTTCTTATCAATCACTACTTTAAAGGCGTTGAAAAGAAAACGTATCCGGATTTGTACAAAACCCATTTGACTGATTATAAAAAATTGTTTGACCGCGTTGACATTCAATTGGCTGCTGAAACGGAACAATCTCAGTTAACGACCGACAAACGGGTGGAGCTTTTTTCCAATGGCAAAGACCATGCCTTTACAGCACTTTATTTTCAATACGGTCGCTATTTGATGATTGCAGGCTCCCGTCCGGGCGGACAGCCGCTCAATTTGCAAGGCATCTGGAACGACCTCATGGTTCCTCCCTGGAACGGAGCATATACCATCAATATCAATGCCCAAATGAATTATTGGCCAGCCGAATTGACCAACTTATCGGAATGTCAGGAACCCTTTTTTAAGGCCATCAAAGAGCTTGCCGTCAACGGGCAGGAAACCGCCAAAAATATGTACGGAAACGACGGGTGGGTAGCACATCACAACATGGATATTTGGCGACACGCCGAGCCCATTGACAATTGTAACTGCTCCTTTTGGCCTATGGCCGCAGGCTGGCTGACGAGTCATTTCTGGGAAAAATACCTATACAGCGGCGACAAAGTTTTTCTTAAAAATGAAGTTTTTCCTTTGCTCAAAGGAGTCGTTCAGTTTTATCAGGGATGGCTGGTCAAAAACGAGCAGGGCTATTTAGTCACTCCCGTAGGGCATTCGCCTGAGCATAATTTTGTGTATGATGACAAAAAACAGGCCACCTTCAGCCCTGGCCCGACAATGGACATGGCCATCATTCGCGAATCGTTTGCCAGATACAGTGAGGCGTGCACAATTTTAGGAGTTGATGACGAACTGACCAAAGCTGTGCGGCACAACCTAACTCAGTTATTACCCTACCAAATTGGGAAATACGGTCAATTGCAGGAATGGCAGGAAGATTTTGAAGATGGCGAAGTGCAACACCGACATTTCTCTCACCTGTATGCGATGCACCCAGGCAATCAAATCAATGTACAGACCACGCCTGAATTGGCCACTGCTGTTGCCCGTGTTATGGAACGCCGGGGCGACTTGGCAACGGGTTGGTCGATGGGCTGGAAAGTCAACGTATGGGCACGATTACACGACGGAGATCACGCCTTACAATTGATTACCAATTTATTTAAACTGCTCAAAACCTACTCCACCCACATGCAGGGAGGTGGCACCTATCCAAATCTTTTTTGCGCACACCCTCCTTTTCAGATTGACGGCAATTTTGGTGCAACGGCCGGTATCGCCGAAATGCTCGTTCAAAGTCACGCAGGAGAGATTCATCTGCTACCGGCATTGCCACAGGCATGGCATACCGGCAAGGTAAAAGGGTTCAAGGCACGAGGCGGATTTGAAATAGATATGGAGTGGGAAAAAGGCAAATTGACCAAAGCAGTAATCCATTCGACCTTGGGCGGCCATTGCCGCATCAGAACAAACGAGCAAGTAAGCGTACTGAATACGCCTACTGAAACCCAAACGGGCAAAAACCCCAACCCGCTTTTCAGCTTCGCGGATGCCGGGAAACCGATTATCAAAGACAAAATAAAGTCCAATGTACTCCCTGCCATTCAGGGCGTCACATTGGACTTTAAAACGGAGAAAGGAAAACAGTATGTATTGAAATAACGCTATTTTTACAACCGCACTACCTCACCCGAGCGCACGGATTCATCGCAGGCAAAAGCAATTTGAAGGCTGTTGACGGCGTCGGCCATGTGGTCAGTAAGATCAACGTTTTCTGTAATAGCTTTTAGGAAATACCGCTGTTCGCGATTGCAAAGCTCCTGATGATCAGGCTCATCGGTCAGGTTGATCCATTCATCCTCTTTTACAAAATGGTTGTTTGCGTCCAAATCCGCGTGGTGCAGGCGTAGCGACTCCGTTTTGGTATGGGCATCTACATTATCTGATTTTCCGCTGCTTCCTGCTTCTTTTGCCACAATCGAAACACACCCTTTAGGCCCCACTACATCTTTCACAAAAAAGGCCGTTTCGCTCATCATCGGTCCCCAACCCGCTTCGTACCAGCCCACCGAGCCATCTTCAAAACGGATTTGTAATTGACCGTAATTATAATTTTCAGCTGGAATTTCTTCGGTCATACGTGCGCCGATAGCCGATACCCAAACGGGTTTAGAACGCGTCATTTGACACATGACATCAATGTAGTGAACACCGCAATCCACAATAGGACTCAGGCTTTTCATTAAATTGCGATGTACGTCCCACATATATCCATGGCTTTGCTGGTTAAGATTCATTCTCATTACCAGCGGCTTACCTAAAGTTTGCGCCAATTCCACAAATTTTTCCCATGACGGATGGTGACGCAAAATATAACCTACCACTAATTTCTTACCGGCTTTTACCGCTGCGGCTACCACTCGTTTAGCACCTTCTACGGTATCGGCAATGGGTTTTTCAATAAATACGTGACAGCCATGTTCAAGCGCCATTACGGCAAATGCTTCGTGGGTGTCGGGATAGGTTGAAATACAAACCGCATCGGGCTGCGTCGCTTTCAATGCTTCGGCGTAATCGGAATATAACGGATAACCACCGCCTAATTTTTCGTTTAAAACTTCTTTGCTTTTTCCGGTAGAAACAATGCCGCAAATTTCAAAGCCTTCGGTGGTATGATAGGCCGTAGCGTGGGAAGCACCCATGTTTCCGCATCCAACGACCAAAACGCGTACAGGTTGATTAAGTGTTGACATAAATAGAGATGAAGAGGAAATGATTTTTGGTGTAAAAGTACAATTAACGGCTTTACTTACTACCGTTTTACCAAAAAGAGATATACAATACTACCGAGGAATTTTTCTTATCTCAATTCTGAATTGAGGTTTTCTCTGATTACGCTAATATCACTGGTTGGGTGTTCTTGGTGATTGGCCTAGAGAAATTTTTAATGGATAAGTGGATAAAAAATTATCCACATTAATTGAAAGTTAATCAGCACAAAACGGCATCAATTTACATTTTTTTCTAATCTTCTGGCACACAGTTCATCAGTACAGTGTCCATAAAATACCAAAGAATGTTGCATGACCCGTGTCATAAACCAATCTCCAACAGTAGTTTCAATATTGGCAATGCGCGGGTCGCAAAATTCTTTCACTTGTTGGCAATCCAAACATACAACATGATCATGCTGACGACTACCGAGTGTGCGCTCATAATGCGCCGATGCTCCATTTCCAAACTGATGTTTTTTTATTAAACCTGCCTCAGCAAAAAGCTCAAGTGTGTTATAAACGGTTGCCATACTCAAATGAAAGTCTTTGGCCAGAAGAATTTCGCGTAACTCATGGGCATCAAAGTGAAAGTGATCTGTACGCGAATAAATTTCTTCCAAAATCGTATATCGCTCCTGCGTACGGCGATACCCTTTTAGTTCTAAAAACTGATCAAGTCGCAGCGTAGCTGCCTGTAAGTGAGAACTTTGCATATCCTTCAAAACCACTAAACTTGGTAAAATCCATTGCAAAGTTAGATTTATTTAGAACAAATACAAATAAACTTACATTTTACTCATCGTTTTTCGATTGTATCCAGCAGTGTAAGATGCTATCTATCAACGTGCCACTTCAATTTTATACTTTTTCCCTTTCATTTTTTCATCTCTTATTTTTCCCAAAAGTGCTTTGATCTTCGTGCGTTTTACTGCCGCAAAAGAGGTAAAGTCTCTCACTTCAATCAGCCCTAAATCATCTTTTTCGAGTTCGCCTTTTTGTGAAAAGAAACCAACAATATCCACTTTGTTTATTTTGTTTTTCTTTCCTCCACTGATATAAATCGTTACAAATTCGGGAGGCTTTGGTAGAGGATTATTAGTGGGGAGTGTTATTATTTCCAACGATTCTTGCAGGTAATTGGGGCGGACTTCATCCTGATGAACAATTAAATACGAAGTACCAGAAGCATGCATTCGGGCTGTTCGGCCATTTCTATGCACAAATTCATGCTCATGCAAGGGTAAATGATAATGAATTACATGTTTCATTTCGGAAATGTCCAGACCGCGTGCAGCCAAATCGGTCGTAATCAAATAATTCACACTACCGTTTCTGAATTGAATCAAAGCCCTTTCACGGTCATCTTGGGCCATTCCGCCATGATAAAATGTAGCAAATATTCCTTCGTGATTTAAGAACTCGCAGGTACGTTCTACGACCTCGCGATGATTACAAAAAATCAAAGCTGATTCCGAATTGAGCGAGCAAATCAAGTCAAACAGCGCATAGACTTTGTCTTTCTCTTCAGAAACTACTACCTTCATTTCTAAGGCAGTTTTTACTTCATTTTCAAGAACAAAACTTAAAATTTTAGGCGAAGTCATACCTACAAACTCAGGAATTTCTATACCTGAAGTGGCCGAAACAAGCACTTTTTTATTCAGGTTACTTAACCCACTAATGATATAGGACATTTGTTCATGAAATCCCATTTCCAACGATTTGTCAAATTCATCCAAAACCAAAGTTTGAATACCCTCCAAGGCAAACGAATTTCTGGAAATGTGATCGGCAATTCTACCGGGCGTACCTATTAGTAATGCAGGCGGATGACTCAAATTATCAATTTCAGTTCCTATGGAATGGCCCCCGTAGCACACATTTACTTTGAAACTCGTTCTCATTTTTTTCCAAACTTGCTCAATCTGAATCGCCAATTCGCGAGAAGGTGTAAGAATCAAGCACTGCACCGATGTTTTGCCGAGTTGGAGTGTTTCCAGAATAGGTAGAAGAAAAGCCAAGGTTTTTCCAGAACCCGTGGGAGCCAATAAAAGTATATTATCATCGTGCAAAATGGCTTTTTGGGCTGCCTCTTGCATCGGATTTAATGCATCAATCCCCAAGTTAGAAAGAATTTGTGCAGTTTGTTGATTACTTTCCATCTGACAAAGGTAGACCCTTAGGTTGAGATTTAAAATCAGAAAAGTTACTTTCCCTATACCTCATCAACTTTATGTTATCTACTTTCGTATCACTATCTTATCAAACATTCTTCTGGTGATTACGTTTATAATCAAACATGCAAAAATCAGTCATAAGTAACGGTAAAATCATTTACTTTTTTGGTAAACAAATAGTAAAAACACTGTTCCCCATACTTTGTAAATATTAAACCACCCGTACTAAAAATGAACCGTAGAGATGCTATTCAGCACGTTGCTCTCCTTCTGGGAAGCATGATCTCCGCTCCAACGATGGCTGGAGTAATGGGAGAAAAAATCAATTTAGGTGAAAGTGTACCTGTCACTGCCGAACAGGAGGCGTTTTTGGCTGATTTAGCCGACGTTATCATTCCTACTACGACTACTCCTGGAGCAAAAGCCGCTGGCGTAGAAAAATTTATCGTACGTGTTATGCGCGATTGTTATCCCAAAGACGATCAGGAAAAATTCTATTCGGGTCTTACTCAACTCAATACAGAAAGTCAAACTAAGTTCAGTAAGAGTTTTGTAGAATTGAACAATGCCCAAAAAATTGACATGGTAAAAGCCACTACCACCACTAACAAGCCTTTCTTTCTGCGAATGAAAGAACTAACTGTAACAGGCTACTTTACTTCTGAAATCGGCGCTACCAAGGCTTTGGAGTACTTGCCGATTCCTGGACGTTTTGAAGGTTGTGTTCCATTAAAACCTGGGCAAAAAGCTTGGGCATTGTAAACAATTTGAAAATGTGATAATTTGAAAATGAGCCAAATTTTCAAATTCCCACATTCCCACATTTTAAAATTTAGATTTCAATGTATTTAAATATAGATGCACAAAAAGAAATGACCTACGATGCCATCGTGATTGGCTCGGGGGTGAGCGGTGGCTGGGCTGCCAAAGAGTTGACAGAAAAAGGCTTACGCGTATTGATGCTTGAGAAAGGGCATAAATTGGAGCACGTAACGGGCTACGAAAACGCGATGAAAGACCCTTGGCAATCGAAATATAACGGACGGTTGACCATGGATCAGAAAGAATCTCATCCAAAATTGAGTCGTGACTATCCTTATAATGAAATGTCTGAAAAATACTGGATGAACGACTCCGATTCCTTGTATAAAGAAGTAAAGCGATTTGACTGGTACCGTCCCAATATCGTTGGAGGAAAGTCTATCATGTGGGGTCGTCAGTCGTATCGTTTAAGCGATATTGACTTTGAAGCTAACCTCAAAGACGGCATTGCAGTTGACTGGCCGATTCGCTACAAAGACGTTGCACCTTGGTACAGTTATGTAGAAAAAATCGCGGGAATTTCGGGTGAAAAATTGGGCTTACCCCAATTACCCGACAGCGAATTTTTGCCCCCAATGGAGATGTACTGCGTAGAAAAAGAAGTTCGTAAACGTATTGAAAAAGAGTTCCCAGGACGAACAATGACCATTGGACGCGTCGCCAACTTGTCGAAACCTACTCAGGTTCAAATCAATAATGGTCGTGCTGCTTGTCAGTACCGTAACAAATGTGCTTTGGGCTGTCCGTTTGGTGCTTATTTTAGTACACAATCCTGTACCTTGCCACCAGCGGTAAAAACGGGTCTTTTGACACTTCGTCCTGAATCGGTAGTAACCAATTTGATTTATGACGAAAATAAAAAGAAAGCCACAGGTGTACGCATCATTGATGCCGTAAACATGGAAGAAAAAATCTATAACGCCGGATTAATTTTTGTATGTGGTTCAGCTTTGGGGTCAACAGCTGTATTGCTTAACTCAACTTCCAATCGTTTCCCTAACGGTTTTGGTAACGATAGTGGTGAATTAGGACACAATCTGATGGATCACCATTTCCGTACAGGAGCAAGTGGGACTTGGGAAGGGGACGCCGACAAATACTACTTTGGACGCCGTGCTAATGGGATTTACGTACCTCGTTACCGCAATATTGGCAATGATAAACGTGACTATTTACGTGGATTTGGTTATCAAGGAGGCGGAAGCCGCGCAAGCTGGCAACGAAATGTAGCAGAATTGAGTTTTGGAGCTGATTTCAAAGAAGAACTCACCAAACCAGGGCCTTGGAGCATGGGGTTAGGTGGTTTTGGTGAAACATTGCCTTACCATGAAAATCGTATGTACCTCGACCCCAAAGAAAAAGATAAGTGGGGAATGCCGCTGGTCGTGTTTGATGCAGAACTCAAAGAAAATGAGAAAAAGATGCGTATTGATATGGCAAACGATGCTGCCGAGATGTTAGAAAAAGCAGGAGTTAAGAACGTAAAATCTTACGACCGCGGCTCCTGGCTTGGAATGGCAATTCACGAAATGGGAACAGCCCGTATGGGTCGAGATCCTAAAACATCAGTGCTAAACGGCAACAACCAAGTACACGCTTGTAAAAACGTATTCGTAACCGACGGTGCTTGTATGGTGTCAGCGTCATGTGTGAATCCATCGCTTACTTACATGGCTTTGACTGCTCGTGCGGCTGATTTTGCGGTAAAGGAGAAGAAAAAAGGGAATATTTGATATTTGAAAAGTGTAAATTTAAGTACTAAAAAGGGCTAAAAATTAGATGATTTTTAGCCCTTTTTAGTACTTAATTACTGTTCATTAAACTCGAATACTTGTTTACGATAACGACTCGGGGCTATTCCAAAACGATTTTTAAACAGTTTAGAAAAATAATAAATATCGAAAATACCTACTCGGTCAGCAACTTCTTGTAATGAAAGAGAGGAGCTTGTTATCAGTATTTTGGCTCTTTCTAACCGTTTATTAATGATGTAGTCAAGTGGACGAACGCCTAAAATTTTCAAAAATTGCCGTGAAAAATAATCGCAATTAAGTCCCTGAATTTCCGCCAATTGTTCTACAGTAAGCTTTTTGTCCAAATGCGTATGAATGAATCGAAGGACAAAGCCGATGTCATTGCGGCGATGTTTTTCGCCTATATTGTCAGAAGCAGTATTAGGACGGATAAATCGTGACACAAGTTGAAGCAGAACTCCCTGTGTTTCGATAAGCTGGTTCTCGTTGGCAGAAAGATTTTTTTGGTTAAAACTGAGCAAATCTGCACGATTATCATAGGTTTTCGGATCGCTTTTCAAGATAGTACGACCAGGATGAAGGTCTAATAGCCGCTGGAATAACTCTCTGTCAAAATGGGAAGCTTTAGCTTCATAAACAAACGGGAGCATATCGAAGACTGAAAGACCAGATTCGGAATCATCTAAAAACGAAATATAATACTGCTCCATGTTCGTATCACAATGGTAACGGCTGACTGAAAACTTGGGAATAAGATACATATACCCAGGTTTTAGTAAATACTTCTGCTGATTGTGATAAACCCACGCTTCTCCTTCAGTAATTAGGTACAAACGAGAAAAGGGACTTAAGACGCCGTCAAATTGCCAATTAGTACTTAACGAGGCGTAGCCAATGTGTAAAAGGCTCAATTTTAAGGTGTAGAGTGTGTCAATCATTGCGATATGGGTAAAAAGGAAAAGATCATATACGAAACAAATCATGAGCTTTTTGGGACAGACTTACCCTTTCTATCTATTTGTAAAACTTTACGCTGAAAGTAGCATCATCCATTTTACAGTTACAAAGAAAACGCATTTTAATTTTATTTTATCTTTGAATTCTACCGTACTTATAAGATATTTTACCATCCTATTTGTATAAAATAGATTTAATCAAGAATATTTATTAGATAAAAAGTAAAATAGAAAACCTATTCACATAGATTGGAAAAGCACTAAAACATTAAGTTCCAACTTCAAGTTAGAACTCGTATCTTCTTCTCTACTTATCAGCATGCGCTTTTTGGTACGAAAACGGACTCATGCCTGTAATGTTCTTGAACTGCTTATAAAAACAAGTAAAGTTGTTGAAACCACTTTCAAAACAGATTTGCTTGATGGTCATGGGCGTATTAATGAGTAACTTACAGGCATTTCCCACCCGTATTTCGAGCAAAAACTGGGAGTACGATTTGCCCGTTCGGTGTTTGAAATAACGGCAAAAAGAATTGGGCGTTAGCCCCGCCAACGACGCAATTTCTTGCAGTTTTATCTTATTATGAAAATTTTGGAGCGTGTATTTATAGATGCCGTGAAGGCGCTCATTCTCAAGATCTGACGCGTCGTATTGAAAACTAAGGGAGGACAAAAAATTGTTCTCGTTGCAGTGTTGTGCCAATAATAAACATTGAATCAAGGCAATGAGCTGATAAGTGCCTTCTGTACTAAAAATAACTTCCATTTGTTGGGCCATGTGTTGGCTCAGTTCTTCTGAAAAAGAGATGCCCCGCTTGGCTTTGTCAAGCACATTTTTGAGCATTTTGTTTTCGGGGAGTTGTAGAAATTGGCTTCCCCAAAAATCTTCCGTAAAATGAATAACGGAAGAATAAAACTCACTTCCTTTGGGGCAATCTATTTTTTCTTCGTGGTCAAAGTGCCAATAATGCGGTAGATTTGCCCCTACCAGCACTACATCGCCAGGCTTGAAGCGTCGGATACTATCCCCAATAAATTGTGTCCCACTGCCTCGGTGAAACCACACCAATTCTACTTCTTTATGGCAATGCCAACGGTTGTTGATGTTCGGAATTGTATCTCGACGAAGGCTAAAAGAACGATTAGGGCTAATAGCCACCTGTAAAAGCTGGGGTTTCATACTGAAAAAATTAACAGAAAATTTTCATTTATGTTTATTACATAGTTAAAATACCTTATAATTTTGGTAATTTCCAAATTTATACTGGATTAGAAATACAGTTACTTTGCAAAACCAATAATTCTATTTCTAATCATAGCCTTAACTCCATAAGTTTTCTACACGCATTATGAAATACTTTTT
>JBDHXS010000010.1:0-28885 GCA_039810845.1 Runella sp.
TAGGGTTGAGTGCCGTGATTTTTTCGTCAAAATCCAGCATCAAAATACCAGTAGGCGATGTTGTGACGAGTTTTTCCAGAAAATAATGCTGTTCTTGTTGTTGAGTTCGTTCGGTACGCAATTGATCAATCATCTGGTTATAAATTTCGATGAGCTTATCCATTTCATACTTGCCCGTTTTTAGAAATTTAACGCTAAAATCACGGTCTTTGATGGCTTCTACGCCCGTCATAAGCAAGTTGAGCGGTTGGATAAGTCCCTGATACAATTGCCAGGCTATAAAAAAAGAAAGCAGTATAAAAACCTCAGAAGCAATGAAAATGAGTGGCTTTTCTTTAAAAATATAAAATGACAACCCTATAGCTGCCACATGCAGTACACTGATAAAAACAATGAATTTGGTACTTAATTTCATACAATAAGTGATAAGCCACTGTTAATGGTTAACCGTCATCAATTTGACAAACAGGCCATTAAATTAATTCGCAACTATTCTTCATCAAAGGGGATATGGTATTTTTCCAGTCGCCGATAAAGTGCAGAACGGGTCAGACCCAATGCTTTGGCTACGCGAGATACTTTACCTCGGTGAAATTCCATGGCTCGCCGAATCATTTGAATCTCCATTTCTTCCAAAGTCATACTGCCAACGTCAGGAAGTGTTGAGGTCGGAATGCTGATTGTCGAATTTTGGGAAGGATGGTAGTTTTGCTGAAAATCGGTGATGTCGAGCACATCACTGTTGCTGACCAAGACCGAACGTTCGACCAAATTTTTAAGCTGTCGAATATTTCCTGGAAGATTTAAGCCTTTTAGCCACTGAAGTGCAGCACGAGTGATTTGCAAAAGAGGGCGTTGGTAGATTTGTCGTAAGTTATCCACAAAAAACTCTGCCAGTAGTGGAATATCATTGGGTCGTTCGCGTAGCGCAGGTAAATATACCGTAATTAAGTTGATTCGGTACAGCAAATCTTCTCTAAATGTACCTTTTGCGACCATTTCTTCGAGGTTACGGTTTGTAGCACAAATGACCCGTACATCAACTGATTTTGTTTTGCTACTACCCAACACTTCATACGTTCGATCTTGCAATACCCTCAACAGTTTGACTTGGCTACTGGCATCAAGTTCACCAATTTCATCCAAAAATATAGTGCCGCGATTGGCCAATTCAAAACGCCCTGTGCGGTCAAAACGGGCGTCGGTAAATGCTCCTCGTACGTGTCCAAACATCTCAGATTCAAACAAGCTCGTTGAAACACCTCCCAAGTTAACCTTCACAAAAGGGCGTCTAGCTCGTTGGCTGTTTTGATGAATAGCTTCTGCAATCAACTCTTTCCCCGTACCGCTTTCTCCCAAAATCAATACCGAGGCATCAGTTTGGGCAATGCGGCCAATGGTCTGTAAAATTTGTACCAACTGCGGAGACTCTCCCACAATTTGCCCAAAATCAAACTGCTTGTCCAAAAGTCGTCGAGTATTGGCATGGGGTAATGGGCGGGGAGGAGCGGGTGAAATGTCAGAAGAAACTTTTATATTTCCCCCTGCCCCTTGCTCCTCTGATAAAGCCAGAGCCGTACGTACCGACTGCATCAAATGAGTGTTTTGCCAAGGTTTATTGATAAAATCTGCTGCACCGAGCTTCATGCCTTGCACGGCTAAATCAATGGTAGCCCAACCAGTAATCAAAATGACTGGTAATAAAGGCTTTATAACTTTTAGTTGTTGCAACAATTCTATGCCATCTTGGCCTGTTGTATCGTTAGAAAAATTCATGTCCAACAAGGCCAACGTAACATCATGCCGCTTCAAAATAGCCATGGCATCATCGGGATTGTGGGCAATGGCTACGTCAAATCCTTCTTTACGCACAAGAAGCGAAAGCGAAGTACAAACGGCAATATCGTCATCAATGATAAGGAGCATTTTTGTTTTGTTATTCTTAACCGCAATGGATGCAATAGAATACGCAAAGGTCGCAAAACTCTTGTGTCCATTGCGATTTTCCCTTTGCGTCCTTTGCGGTTTAAAAAATCATTCTTCATGCAAAACTACAGCTGGTTGTAATACTGACGCTTGGCGACTGGGATAAAACGCACAAATCGTCACCAGTATATAAATAGAAATAACAGCTAAGATAATCGCTGTGATATACACGCTGGCATCTACGTCAAACACATTCAGTAATGGAAATTGGACAGCAAAGAAAAGCCCCAAAATCAAGCCAAAAGTAGCAATAACGGCGGTTTCACCAATAAAATGCCATAAAATAGCACCTTTGGTAGCTCCCATAGCCCGCCGCACGCCAATTTCCTGACGCCGCCGATTGATTGTCTGAAATAGAACACCAAACAATCCCAACGCTACATTGAATATCAGAAAACTACACACAATCAATAAAAGCAGAATCGGCACCATCACCAAGTTATTCCGATTGGTTTTCATGTTGTTCATTTGCTGAATCTCCACTGACCAATCTTTTCCCAAGCGAGCCAAGTCTTTGGCGATTTTGGCTTCCAATTCGGCTCCACTGCCTTCTTGCACCTTCAACACCATTGTATCGTCCCACTTGTCAGACGGTACAAAAACACAGTTAGAAGGTGCCTGAAAATCATCCTTGTGTCGGAAATACTCCACTACTCCCACTACTTTCATTTTTTGGTCAGTGTTTCCCATTTCTTCATTGTTACTTAATACTTTGCCGATGGCACTTTCATTGCCGAACAATTCCTCCGCTAAGTGACGTGTGATGACGATGGGTCTGAACTTCCCCGCTTTATCGGCATCGTTAAACCAGCGTCCTTCAGCCACTTGTAAATTCATCGCTTTGGGAAAATTAGGTTCAACTCCCATGACCTCGCTCATCGTTTTCTGTTGTTTATAATGAAACTGGTTATTGGTGGAACTGAAAGTAAAAGGTGCATTAGAAGCAGTGAAAGCAAATTCTTTTACCTCGCGGTAATTGCGTAATTGCTGACGCACCAAGTCTTTATATTGTGCTTTTACCGTATCGCTTTGAGCTTGAAAGTTGATAAATGCTACCCATACATTATCGGTTTCAATACCAGAGGGCAGCCTATAATTTCGGTAGTTATAGATGCCCAATGACCAGACAGCAAACAGAATCAGAAAAGAAAAGAAGATTTCGAACATCATCAAAGCGTTCGTTTTTTTCTTCTTCCAGATAAGTTTAAATAAGTGTTTTAACATAGCCCCTGCCCCCATAAGGGGAGTTTAATGTGAAATATCATTTTAATTTTACCCTTTCAAAGCCTCTACAACTTGCAATTTTGACATGCGCCACGCAGGATAGACTCCTGATAAAAGTCCGAATATCAAACTGACGGCAATGGCTCCAAGAAACACTTTCCAATTGAAGCTCAAATCAATGTAGGCGATTAAATCGCTGTGGTTGAGGTAGTAAATTATCCCCAAAGACATAAAAATGGCCAGCACTCCACCGATGAGCGTCAGAATGATATTTTCAATCACAAATTGAATCACCAACGTTTTGGATGAAGCACCGAATGCTTTGCGAACACCAATTTCGGAAGCGCGCTCCATGATGCGACTGATGTTGATATTGATCAAATTGATGGCAGGCAGCGACATGAATAGAAAAATGATGCCGAATAAAATGGAAAATACGACTGCTTCTCCCGAATTTTCGCCGTCGCCGCGAAGCTGCCTTGTGAAGCTTGTGACATACCGATCTGCAAAGACATACAACTTATCAGGATTAAACCACTTATCACCTGTTTTTGAAGGGTTGATTTTTGATGCAACTACACTAAATTCGGCTTGTATTTTGGAAAAATCGTCGGGGTTGTCAGGTAAAATAATAGCCCCAAATGACCCTCTCAGGCGGGGGTCTTTTAGGTCAGATTTGGAGGTATTGTATGGAAAATACAAATCAGAAGCAACCTGGATACGGGTAATGGGGCAACCTTTTACGACCCCGATAATACGGTAATTGACGTTGTCAAGTTCAATCATTTTCCCAACGGCTGATTGGCCTTTGCCTACGTATTCGTCGCGCACGAGGTCATTAATCACCACTACAAAATCATTGTTAGCGATATTTTGTTGTGTATAAGGCTTTCCTTCCAGAAACTCAAAAGAAGTAATGTCCCAAAAATTAGCGTCAGTATAGCGATAATTTACTTTCAGTTTGTGATTGTTCAGATAGATATTGATGCTATTGGGCATGGAAGTAGCGGCTACTTTAGCAGGTGTTTTGAGTGTTCGCACATAGGTATTGATAAACGAAAAGCTAACAGGTCCTGAACTCATCCCGCCATTTTTTGTATCTTTTTCCTTCAAACCCCAGATGTAGAGTGATCGGTCGCGATTGACTTCTGGATAACCAGGTGCAATCAAGTGGTCGAGAAAGGCCGTAGCTACCACCAAAATAGTGAGTGTAAAACTGATACCAAATAAGCTGATAAACGTGAAAAACTTCCGGCGTTTCAGCACCGCAAAAGTGATTTTGAGGTAGTTAGCCCCCCGCCCCCCAATGAGGGAGTTTAAAAATAGTGTTTTCATTGTTCTGTTTTTTCCAAAGTACTGTTAGAAGTTCCCCCTTCGGGACGGTCTGCCGCAGCGGGTTTGGGGGCTATTGAACCTGTGAACCATCAAATAATCTGATCAGACGATGGGTGCGTTTGGCCATGTTTTCGTCGTGTGTTACCATCACAATGGTAGCTTTGTCCCGTTGGTTAAGTGTGGTTAGAATATCCATGATTTCATTCCCCATATTACTATCCAAATTCCCCGTAGGCTCATCGGCTAAGATAATTTCGGGTTGCCCCACAATGGCTCGTGCAATGGCCACGCGCTGTTTTTGCCCACCAGAAAGTTGGTTTGGGTAGTGTTTCATGCGGTTGCTCAGCCCCACTTTTTCGAGTGCTTCGGTTGCTAAACGGCGACGCTCATTGCCAGATACTTTGCGATACAAAAGCGGTAGTTCGACGTTATCCAACACGGGCAAATCATTAATCAAATGAAAACTCTGAAAAATAAAACCCAATGTCTGATTACGAAACTGTGCTAACTGGCTGTCGGGCAATCCATTGGTGTGTTTGCCGTCAATTTCTACTTTTCCTTTAGAAGGTTCATCCAATAGACCAATGATGTTGAGTAGGGTACTTTTTCCACAACCCGACGGGCCCATAATGGACACAAATTCGCCTTTTTCGACGCTCAGATTGATGTTGTTGAGCGCCACAGTTTCTACCGTAGATGTTCGATAGATTTTTTCAATGTTTTTTAAGTTTATCATGGGTTAGCTCCCTAACCCCGCGGCGGCGTACCGTCCAATGGGGGAATTTTGTGTGAGGAATTTATTTAGTGATTGTTTCATTTAATTATACTTTTAGTTCACTGATTGGGTGGGCTGCCGCTGCGGAACTATGGAGCTGTTGGTTTCAAAATCGTACAATGTCAATTGCCTAAGTTTATAATAAGCTCCCCAATAATCGCGCAGGGCATAGATATAATCACGTTTGGCTTGATCTTTTTCGGTAAATGAAATACTTAGATCGGTAATACTTAGATTGCCCAATACGTATCGTTCTTGGGCAATTTTATATTTTTCCGATGCAATACTATCAGCCTGAACGGTGAGCGAAAGCTGATCACGAAGCATTTCAAATAGAGATACTTGCGTATAAATTTCCTGCCGAAAATTTTGTTGATCTTGTTCTACGGCATATTGCGTCAGTTGACGTTGCGCTTCTGCTGTTTTGGTACGTGATTTCGACCGCCCCCAATCCAAAATAGGTATGTCAAGTTGCAGTTCAACCGTCTGTTGGTCTTGTGGCTTTCGGTACAGTTCGGGTACTGTTATCCCTCGGTTCGAAAAACCCATGGTAGCTGTAAGCGTTGCGTTGAGTCCATTATCTCCTTTAGCCTTGGCCACAGCACGCTCGGCCTCCAACTTTCGGCGTCCAAACGCAACAGCATCAGCCCGATTGGCAAAGGCTTGCTCAATCGCTCTTTCGGAAGAGAGTACGAGTGCTGTAGGTGGAGTTGGGGTTTGTAACTCTATTTTCCCTTCCGATTGCAAACCAATGTAGGCTTTCAGATTCAAGGATGCTATCTCCAAATCTCGTTTTGAAACGCTTACGGCTTTTTGTGCTTTGAGCAGTTCGAGTTGAAGTTGTAGTATTTCATTGCGGGTGTTTTTCCCCAATTCGTATTTTTCAGTGGCAACTTTCAGAATATTCTGCGTATTGGAAAAGTTCGTTTCGGCGATTTGTAAATTGACTTGTGCCAGTAGTAAATCAAAAAACAACCCACTTGCTCGCAAAGCAATTTGTTCCAACGATTCGATATATGTTTGTTGACTTTCTTTGAATTTTAATGGTTCTATTTTTTTTTCCCACTTAAATGGGTTGAAACGTAATAAAGGCTGCATATACCCAATCGCAAAGGGTGTTCCGTTGTAAAGCGTATTTTTACGATCAAAATCATCAAAACGCTGTAATTGCGAGGTAGCATAGATACTTCCTCCTGTAGCTGCAATGCTCTGACTAAGAGACAGATTCAACGATGAATTATTATTCCGAACAGGTTGAAACTGAATTGTTCCATCGGGCTGGCGCACTTCAATAAACGACCGACTAAACGCAGGTAAATTACCATTGAGGGTAAGCTGAGGCTTGTAATTCGATAAAAATGTACGGTATTCCCAGTAGTTGGTTTCTTTAGTAGTCGCTGCTTGTCGTGCTGAAATGGACTGGTTTTTGGCCATCTGTACTACTTCAGAGAGTGTAATACCTCTCTGGCCTTCACCCTCTTGCCCCCAAAGGAAGCCCCCCCGCCCCCAATGGGGGAGTATAATGATGATTTGTAGATATAAATAAAGTTTTTTCATGGCTTTTTAGCTAACAATTTGTTCCCCGACCGGCCGTGTGGTTAGGGAGCTTTTAAGGGGCTTTGATTTCCAATTCTTTCGCATTTTTGAACTTGCTCATATCCGAAACAATCACTTGTTCGCCAAGCTGAACGCCCTCTTTGATTTCCACAAAATCAAAATTTGAAAGCCCTATTTTCACAGTCCGACGTTCAGCTTTTCCATCTTTTCGGAGCACAAATACATCTTGAACTGGTGCGCCTGTGAATCCAGCCCCGTTGGCTACCCGTACCACTTTAAGATGCGCATCGGTAACGGGATAAACCTCTACTTTCATTTTTGGACGAAGAAGTTTGTTGGCTTTATCATCAAGTTGGACGTCAAAATTGACTGTGTTGTTTTGTACTGATGGTAAAATATTGGTCAATATTCCGCGCAGTTGCGTCTCATTCACCCGTACTACTACCGACATTCCTACCCGAATTTGCTGTGCGTAGCTATCAGAAATAGAACCTATTACTTTAAACCCTCCCAAATCGGCTAAGCGAGCCAATACTTCACCTTCTGCTACTTTAGAGCCGATGTTTTTATTGACATACGTAAGTACACCTGCGCGATTAGCAACGATATTGGCCTGTTGCAATTTTCGTTGTAGTTCTTGAAGGTCTTTTTCTTTGATTTGGGCTCCTATTTCTGATTCGCGAATGTCGGCCCGCATGGTCTGTTGTTTGATGCGAATGTCATTTTCAAGTTGCCGTTTTTCGAGTTGGGCAATTCGCAGATTTTGCTCGGCCTGCTCAATGCTCTCTCGCGTGCCTCCGCCTGCTTTAAAAAGGCGTTTTGTATTCTCAATATCTGCCCGAAGACTATTGATTTTGAGTACTTTAATAGAATCGTTGATTTTCAAATCGTAAAAGCTTTTCTCCAACTCCCAGCGCAATTTGACAATGCTGTTGCGTTTGAGTTCGAGTTCATCTTTCAACTTATCTACGTTGAGTTGAGTAAATTCTTTGTCCAACTCCAAAATTTTGTCTCCAACTTTGACCGAGGCACCAGCGTCCAGATACGTTTGTTGAATGACTGCTGTAATGGGACTGGTCACTACTGCCTCAAAATCGGGTTGTACTTCGCCCGAGGCCGTTAGCGTATTCTCCACATCTCCTGTTTCAGCTGTTGCAATTCGGATATCTTTATTCTCAACGGTATTATTCAGAGAGTTTCTCAGTAGCCAAACGGCTCCGATTAAGATAGTCACTGCGATACCCGACCATATCCAACTACGACGAGTTTGGTGTTTAATGCTTTCTTCTGGTAAATCTCTGTCCATTTTTGAGAAAAATTATGGCTGTTTCTCTATAATGGCTTCAAGAGCTGTGCCAGCAAACAAGTAGCTAATTATTAATAAGTTGTAAAATTTTCATTTCAAACAAAGTGTTCGATATCGAACACTTTGTTTGAAATTGGGAAAAATTAAAATGGATTTCCCAGCACCAAGGCCATTATTTGTCTATCAAGAATTTTGGCCAAACTTCCCTTTTGTAAATCTCAAAAGCATTCCTAACTTGCATATTCATTCCTAAAACCTATGATGAATCGAAAATACGCCTTAGTGTCGGTCGGAGAACTTTTGGCCGACCTTATCGGAACGGAGTTTACTCAAAACTTGACAGATACCGAAACCTTCAAACGTTTTCAAGGAGGAAGCCCAGCTAATTTGGCTGCTAACATGGCTCGTTTGGGCAATCAAACAGCCCTAGTAGCTTGTGTTGGTACAGACAATGTCGGATCTTATTTAGTAGAAAAAGTAGCCGAAACAGGCGTCGATACGTCTTTTATTGTCAAAGACGCACTGGCGCCGACCAGTATTGTACTGGTGTCACGGACCAAAGGAACCCCTGATTTTATTGCTTACCGCACCGCTGACCGAATGATACAAAACGAGCATATTTCGGACGAGTTGCTTCAAAATGCGTCTTTTTTTCATACTACTTGTTTTGCGTTGAGCCAAGAACCTGCTCAAAGTGCTATTGTAGATGCTGCAGCGCGGGCGCAAGTAGCGGGTTGCATCGTTAGTTTAGATGCTAATTACGCACCTTCGATTTGGCCCAATCGTGCCCAAGCCCAGCAAGTAATTGCTGATTATTGCCAAAACGGTGCTTTTGTAAAACTAAGCGAAGACGACGCCGAGCGTATCTTCGGCGAGTCACTCACAAATAGTGCTATTATTGCTGCTTTCCACAGCATGGGCGCGCAGTTAGTATGTCTGACATTAGGTGGAAAAGGAAGTATTGTTTCGTCTAACTATGGCAAAGATTATGTAGCAATCGAAGGACGTCCTATTGAAGTGAAAGATGCTACAGGTGCTGGGGATTCTTATTGGTCAGGTTTCTTAACAGCTTGGTTAGACGGAAAAACACCTGCTGAATGTGCGCAGGCGGGAGCCAACATCGCTGCTTTAAAAATCAGTACCGTAGGACCTCTTCCTCCCAAAGTTGACAAATTGATTTTGTACCAATAGGGGTTTTACAAACTACACAGACTACACAAAAAAAATAGCAGATTCCGAAGAATCTGCTACAGAGTAAAAGAATTAATACGATTACGATTTAGTTGCCCACGTTTAACCGGTAAAAAAACGGCGAACTATAGAAAGCACCACCCGTAATATCTGGTCCTGTGTTAGCAGCATTAAACGCTTTCCCGTTTGTTAACTTCATAGTAGCACTAATTTCAAATCGATCTCCGCTTGATATATCAGCTGCCGTTAGTTTCGTAGCCGTCAACACGTCAGCGCCTGTAATGACAAGCGTATGTCTTGGATATCCTGTTGTCGCATCTTTGGTATAAGCAGAAGCAGGAATAGAGCGTAAGGTAACATCTGATGTGCTTTTATTGCCATTGGCTGGCGTTGCATCTACAAATTTCACAGTTAAATCATAGGAAGAAAATAAGGCTCCTTTATCAGGCGTAACAGCTTCCAACACAGCTTCCATTTTAGTTCCCGCCATGTTTGCTTTGCTTACGCTAAATGTAGTAGCCGCTACTGGGTAGGGCGTTACTGTACGCATATATCCTCCCTGCTCTAAGTTAAGACTGTCGAGTTTGTCCACCATCTCGGTTTTACAGGCTACAAAAAATAGCCCTGTTACGAATATGATTAATAAAAATTTAATAAGTCTCATTTTGTTCACAATTTTAAATTGAAAAATTATTTCAACATCCCAGCAGGATTAGTATCCCAAAACACAGCTGTAGTCATATTCGCTTTCTGTTTGGCGTTAGAATTACGCGCGATATATGAAGTTGGATAATAAAACGAACGTACAAAAGCGCCTACGTTAGGGTCTAAGCCAGGTTGTAAGTTGGCAGGTTTGCCCGTACGGCGGTACATGTTATAGGCTTCAATACCATTACCATGTAATGCAAGCCAGTATTCAGTTGCAATGATATTGAGACGGTCACTATCAGTAGCTTTGTCGTAAGCCTCCAAGGTTTTAGTCACGTATTTGTTTACTTCATCAGCCCATACAAAATTATTGGCAGTTTCAAAAGTACTGATTTTTCCTGCTTCTGTACTACCAACTGCCAAGGCCCTCACGTCAGCCATTGACTTACGAATACCTGATTCGAGCAATTTCTTGGCGTCACCAGCTGTTTTGAGCGTCAATGCTGATTCTGCTAACATGAAATCCACGAAAGATTGCATCATGATGGGATGAATACCTGCACCGCCTGCACCTGCACCCAGAGAAACGCCTACGCCAGCGTTGTTGTCATAAAGACCTCCTGCAGGATAAAGCCCCCATGCAGTACGCAACAAACCATCTGGTGGTATCCCTTCATTATTTAGGTGGTCACGTCCCCAATAACCTACAGTTGTCGGCAGGCAGAAGTAGTCACTGATACCGTAATGGTTAGGTTTTGAGTTAGTTATACAGCGTAATTGATTTACATCAGTTGGGTTTCTGACAGTTTGACGATAGAAATAAAAACGAATACGTGGGTCATTACGGTCATACATCACGCCCATGTATTGGTTTGATTGGTAATCGCCTCCACCAGTTGGGCTATATTGACCTGCGTAACGGGGATGACGTGTATCAGGGTTAGTCAAGTTGGTACCATATTTGAAAACAAAATTTTCTGCATTGGTAGAAATCAATTTTCCTCCCGAAATCAGGGCATCAATTTTAGTTTTTGAACCCGCTGCATCTTTCAATCGAAGGTTTAGTAACATCTTCAATTTGAGTGAATTAGCTGTACGAATCCAACGGTCAGCGTTGCCTGCAAAGTAAAGATCACTGGTTACACCAGCCTTAGACTTGGCATTCATATTTTCGACAGCCTTATCTAAATCTGCAATAGCAGCCGTATAAATTCCTTCTCCTGCATCTGCTTTGGGAATAAAGTTGGCAGGGTCAAGAGCCTCAGTATAAGGAACGTCACCATAGTGATCTACCAAGTTGGCCAAAACCATGGCACGGGCGATACGAGCTATCCCAGCGTGTTGGAATAATTCCGCTTTTTCAGCCAGTGGAATGATTGTTTTTACGTCGTTTAAAATTCCAGCATAGGCCGTAGTCCAGTTTCCATCTTGCCCCCCTGGCGTAATAGCATTATCATAGACGGCTGCCCCTTGGTTTAACATACGTGTTAAACGCATCCCAGAGTCACTAAATCCATTGAAATGACCTGCTAAACTGATTTGAATATTGTTGAGTAGGTAATTAATGTCAGTACTGCTGGTAGTTACGGCGTTGGGGTTGTCCAACAAATCGAGTTCACAAGAACTCACTACAATAGTTAGCAGTGCCAACAAGGATATTTTGATTTTCTTTATCATTGTTGTTGTTGATTTTAAGTTGATTGTTGATTTTAAGTTGCTTTCGCAATTGATTTTAAATAGTATTTCCTTTTAGGAATAAACACTACTTTAAATCCATAAAACCTTCCTTCTGATTAGAATGATAATTTCAAGGTACCACCGATACGGCGAGAACTAGGACCTGTTAAGAATTCAAACCCAAGACCATTACCTACACCCAAACCAAGATTGTCTGTATCAAAGTTTATGTATTTAGGGAAGTTAGGGGCTCTGTACCAAAGGTTGTTTCCAGTTAACGCCACTGACGCACCTTTAATACCAATCTTTGACAAAAGGTTTTTAGGCAATTGATATGCCAATGACAACTCTTGTAAGCGGATGGTAGTAGCATCAAAGATACGGCCTTCGTCACCAAAGAAATAAACGACATTGAAACCTACGTCTGATGCAGTCACTTGTGTTGTATTAGGTGTACCATCAGCTTTTACGCCTGGGAAAATAAACGTTTGAGCACGGTCGTAGCCAACTTCCAAACCTGTATCCTTACTCAAACCACGTCCCATAAGAGCCCCTGTTGTTGAAGAGTACATTGCTCCACCATGGCGATATGCCCACATCATATTGAGTGTGATACCTTTGTAACTAAATTCATTGATAAAATTCAAGTTGAAAGCTGGATTAGGATCTCCTAAAATAATCGGAGAAGGCGTAGATATTAACCTTCCACCACCATCGACTAACAATTGTCCTTGCTCATTACGACGATAACCCGTTCCTTTGATGATGTTGAAAGGTTTTCCAACGATGGCATAGTTACCCAATGCTGAACCAAAGCCCGTTACTTGTACTTCTTGCAAAGTACCACCTAAATCAAGAACCTTTGGAACGTTACGTGAATACACTAAAGTAGGCTCCCAAGTGAAGTCTCTTGATTTGACAGCGGTACCACCTATGGTTAATTCAATCCCTTCGTTGCGCAATTTACCGATGTTGATAGTTGTAGAAGTAAATCCAGTAGAGGCATCAAGGGGTGAGTTCGTAATCAAGTTACGGGTATCACGACGATACAGAGTCAAGTCAGCATTGACACGATTATTGAGGAATTTGCCCTCTAATCCAAATTCATATTCAGTTTGTAGTTCAGGCTTCAAGTTAGCATTACCCAAAGCGTTACTTACAGCGTGGGTCTGTACAGCAGCACCAGCCGAGTTCAAGAATCCGCGAGCACCTTGGTCAAGGATATTACGTGTGTTGTAAGGACTTGGGAAACCAGCTGATGTCCCCACTCCAGCACGGATTTTCAAGAAACTAAGAACACTACTTTGCAATCCTTCAAATGCTGAAGTCGGAACAAAAGAAATGCTACCAGAAGGATAGAAAATTCGACGATTTTCTTTTTCAACAGTTGATGTCCAGTCATTACGAGCAGCAAAGTTTAAGAAAAGATAGTTGCTGTAGTCTGCAGTTACTTCCCCATAAATCCCCATACGGGTTTCTTCGGTGGTAAAATCCTGTGCTACGTTATCAATAAAGTTACTATGGCGGAACAAGTTACGTGCCAATTGGTTTTGGCTCGTTACTACATTCCCTCTGAATACGTCGTTACGAATGTTTCCACCTAATTTACCTGCTACATTGAACTTAGAGGTGATAGCTTTGGTGTAAGATAGAATCAAGTCGTTATTCCAGATCGTGTTCTTGACATCGTAAGTGCTGTAAAAGCCATTAACTACTTGGGTGCCACCTTTATTGAATTTGTACTCTTGATTTTCAGAATAAGTATCCAAACCTACTCGGTACGTAAGTGCCAAATCTTTAGCCAAATCAGCATTTATAGAAGTAGTAGTAAATATACGGTTTACAACATCAGTAGTCTTATAATTTTTCAACATCCACCGAGGGTTCGGGATATCGTTGCCCGAACGAAAATACACACTACTGCCATCTACAGGGCTTTCATAGGGCCAGCCCATCAAGTCGACTTGACGAGGCGTAAACATCACGTGAGATATGATAGAAGGGAATCCGCCGTTTGAGCCATTACCATCACCACTATTCAATGGTGGAGTAGCTTGCTCAGTATTAGCGAAATTAAAAGTAGTGTTGACAGTAATTTTTTTACTCAATTGAGCACTTAAACCCAAACCTAAATTGAGCTTCTTCAAATCATTATTAGCAACATACCCTTGTTCATTGAGATAACCCGCTGATAAATTATAGCTTACTTTTTCGCCCCCCCCCGAAATATTAAGTGAGGTGTTGGCTATTTTTCCTGTACGAAAGAAATCTTTTACGTTATTAGGAAAAGTTTGCATGGTGTATGGGCTAACAGAAGCTACATAATCAGCCATAGCACCTCTCAATGCTGCATTTGACAAAAAGGCGTAAGGGTGGTTGGTTAAAGCTGTATTGGTATTTTGCGAAGGATAAATTTTCGCTTCTTCAATCGTGGGTCCCCAGTTAGAAAAGAAATAGCCTAAGTTTTGTTGGAAGCCCCCTACATATTGATTTTGATATTGTGGCAAATGAGGAGTATTGGTAAAAAATGACTGTGTAAGGCTATACTCTGTTTTGCGCGCTTTTTTGCTACCTCCTTTGGTTGTCACTAAAATTACCCCGTTACGGCCTTGGTCACCATATAATACGGTTGCAGCCAAGCCTTTCAATACGTTAATGCTTTCAATACTGTTAGGGTCAAGATCCAAAAAACGGCTTGAGGCTGATTGACCTCCAGCAGTAAAACCGCCACGTGAGTTGGTATTTGAGTTAAAAGGTACACCATCTACCACAAAAAGAGGCTGGTTAGAACCCGTGATAGAAGAATAACCACGAATAGTGATGTTAGTACCCGTACCCGATACCCCAGAAGTTTGGGTAATGTTTACCCCTGCTACTTTACCTTGGAGTACACGACCTACATCCGCTTGCGGACGATCTTGGATTCCTTTTGCATCTACAGAAGCTACCGAATAGCCTAATGCGCGTTTTTCGCGAACGATACCTTGGGCCGTTACAACGACTTCTGACAATTGTTTTGTATCAGCCGCCAAAGCCACATCTACTGTGGTGCGGTTGCCAATCGCTACCTCTTGGGTGAAAGTCCCCACAAAACTGAATACTAAAGTTGCATTTGACGAGGCATCGACTGAATATCCTCCGTTTGAATCAGTGGTTGTGCCCTTAGCTGTTCCTTTTACAACGACTGACACGCCCGGCAAGGCACTCCCGTCCTCAGCCGCGGTCACCTTTCCTGTAATCTTACGGTCTTGGGCCACTACTGAAGTGACGCCAATCACGCAAACCAACAGAAAGTTCAAAAATAGAATTTTCCTCATAGGAATGTTTGATTTGATTTAGTTTGGTTAGATAAGTGAAACATGAATTATTAATAAAATTGCATAAGCGCGCGCCTTAGTCGAGCCAATAGAATCGAGAAACAATAAAAAATCAGTACTATTAGTCTAATAGTCTATGCAATAAGAGATTAGGCAAGCATTACCATAAACTACCTTAACTGATAATTATGGCTGTGGAGGAAAAAGAAAAAAGGAGAGGTATAATTTTCGTTCATAGGGATTTAGTTAGGTTAAGAAAACTTTGTGTCCGTAAAATAAATCAAATAATATAATAAATCAAATACCCATTCATTTAGGCAAATGCGTTTTTTTTATGAGAAATTAATAAAAAAATGCTGTATTTTAGAAAGAAGTTTTTGATGAAAAACGGGTTTTTGAGCTAATATTCTAAGTATTTTAGTATATTTATGTATAATTATAGCTTTATAAATTTGAACAAAATAAAGAGAATTAAAATTTGAAAATTCTTGTAAAAGTACAATAAAAAATTAAAAAAAGCTTAATGAAAAAATATGCAATTTTATACTCTTAGTAGAGTTTGGTCTTTAAAAAAAGGGAGTTGGTCTATTTTGAGGAGGTAATAAAAGTAGTAATGACTTCTGGATTTTTTAGAAAATTAGGCAAGGTTTCTGTTTTCTTCACAGCCTGATAGCCTACCATGAAAATTTCGCGTGCCTTTCTAACATCAAAAATATCGTATCGACCTACCTCTTTGGGTTCAAATACAAGATGACATTGCCTAATCCGCTCTTGCGTCTTGTTTCTTACTGCCAGCACCAAACTCCGCTCTACAACGTTGCGTGTCGAAGTAATAGGCTTTTCAAAATCCGAAGGATTGCAATTAGCTCCAATGATAAAATCAACCTTCTGCTCAAGAAGCGGTTCAATAGGTAGGTTGTTTAAAATGGCTCCATCTACAAACATTTTTTTTCGGAATCGAATCGGTTCAAAAATACCTGGTAAACAACTTGAGGCCATTAATGGACGGATTAACTCTCCTGATTGAAAATAGACAGTTTCACCAGCTTCAATATCGGTAGCAGCAACAGTAAGTGGAATTTTCAATTTTTCAAAACTATTATGAGGTAATAATTCCTGATAGAGCTCTTCCACTCTATCCATGCGTAGTAGCCCAGGCCCATTAAATGAGGGACGCAAATATTTTAAGAAGTTGGTTTTGAGCAAAAAATTAAGGATTTCGTCAGGCGTATGACCATACGCAATAAGCGCCCCAGCAATAGCCCCAGCACTTGTGCCCGCGATAAAATCAGGCTGGATACCCTGTTCTTGTAAAGCCTTGATGACTCCCAGGTGCATAATTCCACGGGCACCACCTCCTGAAAGAACTAATCCGATTGTCATAATCTATTTATTAATGGTGCAAAAATAACGATAAAGCACCTTATATATTTTTATATTTGCATTCTACTCCAAACTGTACCAGCGGCGAGATCATTTATTATTCATACTTCTATGTCTGTTGATTTTTCAAAAATTCCTTCTCCTTGCTTTGTATTAGAAGAACGCCTTCTACGCCAAAACTTACAATTGATTCGTAATGTAATGGATGAAGCAGAATGTCAAATTATTTTGGCACTGAAAGGATTTTCGATGTTTAGTGCATTTCCAATTGTAAAAGAATACTTACCAGGTGCTACGGCGAGTTCTCTCAATGAAATCAGGCTTATTAATAACTATTTGGGGTATCAATCACACACTTATATCCCTGCTTACCAAGATCATGAATTCGATGAAGTCCTTGTACGTAGCAGCCATCTTACATTCAATTCATTATCTCAGTGGGAACGTTTTAAAGAGCGGGTAAATGTATTCAATGAAGCTAATCCCCAAAAAACCATTTCCTGTGGAATTCGGGTAAATCCGCAATATTCGGAAGTTGAAACCGATATGTACAATCCTTGTGTGCCAGGTTCTCGATTGGGAGTCACACGAGATCATTTTGGAGAAATGTTACCTGAGGGAATTGAAGGGATTCACTTTCATACGCTTTGCGAAAATGGCTCTGATGTACTCGAACGTACCCTTGAAGCACTTGAGAATCGCTTTGGAGACTTACTTCATCAAGCCAAATGGCTCAATATGGGCGGTGGTCATTTGATGACCCGTGAAGGATATGATATTCCTAAACTTATTAGACTTGTTAAACAACTTAAACAAAAATACAATTTAGACGTGATTTTAGAGCCAGGTTCGGCTATTGCATGGCGAACAGGATATCTGACTTCTACGGTTTTAGATATAATAGACAGTCAGGGTATTAAAGTTGCTATTGTAGACACCTCTTTTGCAGCCCACATGCCAGATACACTCGAAATGCCCTATAAACCGCGTATTTTGGGGGCTTATCAAGAACCTGTGATTGGAAAGCCTACGTACCGGCTCGGAGGCATGACTTGCTTAGCAGGAGATTTTATGGGTGATTATTCTTTTGATAGACCATTAGAGATAGGTGACCAATTGGTGTTTGACGATATGATTCATTATACGATGGTAAAAACAACTACCTTTAACGGAGTAAATTTACCTTCCATTGGGGTTTGGCAGATAGATGATACATTTCGACTGGTAAAACAGTATGGTTATGAGAGCTTCAAAGATCGTCTAAGTTGAAATTATTCTCTTGAATAATCCTACTATTAGTAGTGATTCACAAAAAATACCTTTTAGTCAATATAAATCTATTGCACAAATCGAGTAAATTTGTAATATCATTCTCTTAATGAAACTAACTCAACCCTTAATGAATAAAACTCATGATTTCGAAAAAAGCTAAATATGCTCTTAAAGCCCTAAAGGTTTTAACAGAAGAGTATGGAAAAGGCCCTGTACTTATTTCACATGTTGCCGAACGTGAAAATATTCCCAAAAAATTTTTGGAAGCAATACTTTTAGAGCTACGTAACCACGGTATTTTATCGAGCCAGAAAGGCAAAGGGGGAGGTTATATGCTAAGAGTAGAGCCCGCACGTGTTAATTTTGCTCAAGTCATTCGGGTAATAGATGGACCCATTGCACCTACCCCTTGTGTATCACTTCATTTCTATGTTAAATGCGATGATTGTATAGATGAAGCTACTTGTGCATTACGACCAGTAATGGAGCATGTTAGAGATGCTAATTTAGGGGTTTATGAAGGAACAACATTAGCTATTTTTGTGAAATAGCGCATAGTCCATTTTATCTTTTAAAAACGAGGCTGTGTAATTATCTTTGAGTTGAATCATGGCTTCTGGAGTTCCAGTAAAAGTGATATATCCGCCTTTATCGCCCCCGTCAGGCCCCAAATCAATGATCCAATCGGCCGATTTTATGACTTCGACGTTGTGCTCAATAACAATCACAGTATCTCCCTGATTGACCAGCGCATTGATGGATTTTAACAGTTTTTGAATGTCGTGAAAATGGAGCCCCGTGGTCGGTTCGTCAAAAATAAAGAGCGAGCGCCCTTGATTAGGGTTCGATTTACTCAAAAAGAACGCCAGTTTTACCCGTTGGGCTTCACCTCCTGATAGGGTATTGGACGATTGTCCCAACTTGATGTATCCCAGCCCCACGTCTTTCAATGGTTGAAGACGCTCGGCCAATTTAGGTTCTTCTTGCTGGAAGAATTCAATGGCTTCATCAATCGTCATGTTTAAAATATCCGAAATATCAGCTGAGTTTCCATCGGGACGTTGATAACGGACATCGAGTACTTCTTGTTTGAAACGCTTTCCACCACAACCTTCACATTTGAGGTAAATATCGGCCATAAACTGCATTTCAATTTTGACTTGGCCTTCGCCCTGGCAGGTTTCGCAGCGCCCTCCTTCGACATTGAAAGAGAAATGAGAAGGTTTGTATCCTCTGGCTTTGGCCAAAGGCACATCGCTCATCATTTGGCGAATGTAGTCATAAGCTTTGATGTACGTAACGGGATTGGAACGAGACGATTTCCCGATGGGATTTTGATCCACCATTTCTAAGTTATCAATTCGCTCAACGCTCCCCGTCAGGTTGGCGTATTTGCCCGCATCTTCGTTGTATTCTCCTTTTACGCGGGCCAAGGCGGGGAATAAAATCTTCCGAATCAGCGTCGATTTTCCCGAACCCGACACCCCCGTCACGACCGTCAGCGTTCCCAACGGAAATTTCACGTCCACGTCTTTCAGGTTATTTTCTTTGGCTCCCGTCAACTCCAACCAATGCGTCGCTTTCCGACGGAAGGTGGGAACTGGTACTTGGTCGCGGCCTATGAGGAAATCGATGGTGTGGGATACAGGTACTTGGTCGTCGTTCTGTCCTCGTAATTCGGCATTATTAATATCCTCCCAACTCCCCTGCCAAACCACTTCTCCACCCAAATTTCCTGCATCTGGGCCGATGTCGATGATTTGATCGGCAGCGCGCATAACTTCTTCCTCATGTTCAACCACAATTACGGTATTACCCATGTCGCGTAATGACTCCAACACGCTTACCAACTTTCGGGTATCACGCGGGTGAAGGCCAATGCTTGGTTCGTCCAAAATGTACATTGAACCTACCAAGGCACTACCCAGTGACGTTGCCAACTTAATCCGTTGAAATTCTCCGCCTGAAAGCGAATTAGTAAGACGGTTGAGCGTCAAATAGCCCAGTCCTACGCGGTCCATGTATTCCAAGCGGTTTTCAATTTCAATCAAAATTCGTTTGGCCACTCCGTATTGAAAATCGGGTAGCGTGAGGTTTTTGAAAAATTGTAACACTTCCGAAATCGGCATCAAGACCAAATCGGTAATTGAAGTACCCTTTATTTTTACAAAACTCGCATCCTGGCGTAAACGAGAACCTCGACATTCGGGGCAGTTAGTCCGTCCGCGATAACGCGACAACATCACTCGGTACTGTACTTTGTGCGTCTGCGATTCTAAATGGTCAAAAAATGCCGTTAGGCCCTCAAAATAGCCGTTTCCCGTCCAAAGTAATGACTTCTGGTCTTCGGTTAAATCCTTATAAGCGCGGTGGATAGGGAAATCAAAGCGGATACCATGACGAAGCAAAGGCACTAACCATTCGCTCATTTTTTCGGAACGCCACGGCGCAATCGCACCCTCAAATACCGAAAGGTTTTTATCAGGAATTACCAGTTCGGGGTCTAGTCCCAGTACTTTTCCAAAGCCTTCGCAGCGTTTGCAAGCGCCGTAAGGGTTATTAAAACTAAAAAGATTGACGCTTGGCTCTTCAAACTTTAGCCCATCTAATTCAAATTTATCAGAAAACGAACGCTTTTCACCCCCAATAATCGTAGCCCAACAGACACCTTCTCCTTCAAAAAAGGCCGTTTGCACCGAATCCGAAAGTCGAAACAGCGTATCTTCATCATCGTGTTTGATGGCCGCTCGGTCCACCAAAATAAATAGATCTGTTTCCTCCAAAGTTCCTTCAACGTTGCTCTCTTCCAACAACTCCTCAATCAAACGCGTTTCGTCATTTACCACGATGCGTGTATAGCCTTTTGAAAGCAAAATAGTAAGTTCTTGTTCAATCGTACGATTTTCCTTAATGATAAGCGGTGCCAACACCATAGCTCGTGTCCCTTCCTCGTGTCCCATGAGGTAACTGACCACATCGGTCACAGTGTCTTTGCGCACAATTTCACCCGAAACAGGCGAGTGAGTTACCCCAATTCGGGCAAAAAGCAATTTCAAATAATCGTAGATTTCGGTGGTTGTCCCTACCGTTGAGCGTGGATTTCGGGTATTGACCTTTTGTTCGATGGCTACCGCAGGCGAGATTCCCTTGATGTAATCCACTTCGGGTTTTTCCATTCTCCCCAAAAACTGGCGGGCGTAGCTACTCAAGCTTTCGACGTACATCCGTTGGCCCTCGGCAAAGAGCGTATCAAACGCCAGCGATGATTTTCCCGAACCCGATACGCCAGTTACTACGACGAGTTTGTTTCGTGGAATGGCCACATCAATATTTTTGAGGTTATTTACTCTTGCCCCTTTGATAAGGATAAATTTTTTGGGGTCTAGTCCTTCAAAATCGGAAGAAGATACAGTCGGGTTACTTGAGGTTTGATTCATTGGGCTGGTTTACAAAACTCACAAAAGTAGGGAAAACGGCTCCGATATACTAACAATCGCTGAGGTGAGTTTTAGGGTTATAACAAAAAATCGGAGCAATTTGTCTCCTGACAAACTGCTCCGATTGAAAGAATGTTTTATGAACCTTTAGTATTGTTCCAATAGGTACTTAATGACGTCCGTCGTTGTCACAATTCCCGCAAGTTGACCATTTTCGACAACGGGCAAGGCATGGTACTCTTCCGAGGCCAAAATTTCTGCTACATCCCGAATGCTCAGGGACGCCTCTACTGTACGTGGTTTTTGAGTCATCACTTGTGAAATACTCAACATTTCCAAAATAGCTTCGTCGGCACCTTCTTGATTTTCAAACAATGAACTGAAAGTCAAGCGATTGATATCAGTACTGCTAATAATTCCCACTACGTCATGACCTTCCAAGACTGGAACGTGTCGAATGTGGTTTTTCTTTACTAAGTCAATAACATCATGCAAATCGTCGGAAACTTGAACAGTGGCTACGTTTTTGGTCATGATGTGCGAAATTGGTTCTCTTCTTTTCATTGGGAGGATTGATTTATTTATTGTGATGAACAATAGTACCCTCTTTTTGACAGAATTATTATGACCAATGCTACCGTTTTAGACTGCTTTTAGTCATGTTTCAACAAAAACCCCTCAGCAACCTAAGTTACCAAGGGGACATTTTCAAATTAGCATATTACCAACTTTTCAAATTAGTACATTTGCCTATCACGCTTCTGTTTGAGCGTATTCTTCCACAGGAATACACGCGCAAATCAAGTTACGATCACCGTAAGCGGAATCAATACGACTTACACTTGGCCAAAACTTATTGAAACGCAAGTGAGGCAATGGGAAAACCGCTTTCTCACGACTGTACGGGCGATCCCAGTTTTCGGTCAACACAATGCGAGCCGTGTGTGGTGCATTTTTCAGTACGTTATTTGCTTTGTCAGCCACACCTTCTTCCACTTCACGGATTTCGGCACGAATGCTCAAAAGGGCATCACAAAAACGATCCAATTCCGCTTTTGATTCGGATTCGGTCGGCTCAGTCATCAACGTACCTGCCACGGGGAACGACAAGGTTGGTGAGTGGAAACCGTAATCCATCAAACGTTTGGCAAGATCTTCGGCTTCGATACCTACGGCTTTGAAAGGACGGCAATCCACAATCATTTCGTGTGCACAACGTCCGTTGGTTCCCGTGTATAAAATTTCAAATTGCCCTTCCCCCGACAAGCGTTGCTTGATGTAGTTGGCATTAACGATAGCCATTTTGGTCGCATTCGTCAATCCTTCACCTCCCATCATGGCGATGTAGGCATGGGAAATGGTCAGAATGCTTGCCGAGCCATAAGGTGCCGCAGAAACAGCCCCATAAACCCCTTCCTGTTTCTCTGTGAGGTTAACGTGCCCTGGCAAGTGCGGCACCAAGTGCGCTGCTACGCCAATAGGCCCCATACCTGGCCCGCCACCACCGTGAGGGATACAGAACGTTTTGTGTAAGTTGAGGTGACACACGTCCGCCCCGATGGTTGCAGGACTTGTAAGTCCTACTTGGGCGTTCATGTTTGCACCGTCCATATAGACTTGTCCACCATGACTGTGGATAAGTGAACAAATATCAATAATACTTTCTTCAAACACCCCGTGGGTTGACGGATACGTCACCATCAAACACGAGAGTTCGTTACTGTATTGTTCCGCTTTTGCTTTCAAGTCTTCAACGTCAATGTTTCCGCGCTCGTCACACTTTGTCACGACGACCTTCATTCCTGCCATTACTGCCGAAGCTGGGTTAGTACCGTGCGCCGATGACGGAATCAAGGCCACGTTACGGTGACTTTCTCCTCGCGCTTCGTGATAGGCACGAATCGTCAAAAGACCTGCGTATTCACCCTGCGCACCTGAGTTAGGTTGAAGCGACATAGCGGCAAAACCTGTGATTTCACAAAGCCAGTCATTTAAGTGCTTGAACAACAACTGGTACCCCTCCGTTTGGAACGTCGGAGCAAAGGGGTGCATCTTGCCAAACTCTGGCCAAGTCACTGGAATCATCTCGGCCGTTGCGTTGAGTTTCATCGTACAGCTTCCCAACGAAATCATCGAGTGAACCAACGATAAATCTTTGTTTTCCAATGACTTCAAATAACGAAGCATGTCATGCTCTGTATGATAGTTGTTGAAAACAGGATGCGTCAAATATGCCGATTCGCGCGCTAAGTTGGCAGGCAACGATACCTCTACTTCGTCAGGAACGCTCATTTCGATACCTTCACCCGACGCAGTTGCAAACAAATCCAACAATTCAATCAAGTTGGCAAATGTTTTCGCTTCATCAAACGATACTCCTACCGAACCATTGGCATTATAACGCAAATTGATACCGCGCTTACGAGACTCTTCTTCAAGCTGTTGTGCATTACGAACATTGACCGTCACGGTATCGAAGTAATTTTGCGTCGCTACTTCGTAACCCATTTCTGAAATGGCATCCGCAAATGCCTTTGTCAAGCCTTGGATTTTTGAAGCAATGCTTTTTAAACCTTCTGGCCCGTGATAAACCGCATAAGCAGCGGCCATTACCGAAAGTAATACTTGGGCCGTGCAGATATTTGAGGTAGCTTTTTCACGGCGAATGTGCTGCTCACGCGTTTGGAGCGCCATACGCAACGCACGGTTTCCTTCGGTATCTACCGACACGCCAATGATACGTCCTGGAATCTGACGTTTGTAGGCATCCTTGGTGGCAAAAAACGCAGCGTGTGGCCCGCCGTATCCCATCGGAACGCCAAAACGTTGTGCTGAACCGACTACTACGTCTGCTCCCATTTCACCTGGGGCTTTCAACAACGTAAGACTCAACAAATCAGCAGCAACCGCCACAAAAATGTTTAATTCGTGGGCAGCGGCAATAAAATCAGTATAATCAATGACCTCTCCGTCGGTAGCAGGGTATTGCACCAACACCCCAAAAATGGCAGGGTCAGTCAAATCAACTTTAGAATGGTCGCCCACTACCACATTGATATCCAACGGAGTAGCACGCGTATAAATCAAATCAATGGTTTGTGGGTGGCAACGCTCAGACACAAAAAACGTTTCCGCTTTCTTCTTAGCTCCTGTACGCAAGCTATGAAGCATTGTCATTGCTTCGGCCGCCGCCGTGGCTTCGTCTAAAAGCGAGGCGTTGGCAATCTCCATTCCCGTCAAATCAATCACCGCTGTTTGGAAATTGAGCAACATCTCCAAGCGTCCTTGCGCAATCTCTGCCTGATACGGTGTGTAAGCCGTGTACCATGCAGGGTTCTCCAAAATATTACGCAAAATCACGTTAGGAACAATCGTATCGTAGTAACCCGTACCGATGTATGACTGGTAAATGCGATTGAGGCGGGCGACTTTTTTCAAGTCGTTGAGGTACTCAAACTCCGATTTGGGAGCGGGCAACTCAAGCGGTCTTGCTAAACGAATAGCAGCAGGAACTGTTTGCTCAATCAACTCATCGACAGTGCTTACTCCGATGGTCTTTAGCATTTCTTGTAACTCTTCGGGACGTTGGCCGTGGTGACGGCGCTCAAAGGATTCTTGTTGGTGAAGACTGATTTTCATCCGATTTATCAGAGCGGTCTATTGTGTGTAAGATTTCGCAAAATTAGTCAAAAAAAAGGGTCTTTGTTGCGCCCTTTTCTTGGAAAAACAAAAACTGAAGGGTAAAGTTTGCGTTTTTGAGCTTATTACATAAAAATCCAAAATTCTCGTTCGCAACGCCGCCTATTTCCCTCAATGAAGAATATTTTCCACATTGCTACCATTGTTTTCTTTTTATATTGCCAAGTGGCCTTTTCTCAAAATGCGACTTTGCAAATCGACCTTAACAAAGAAATTGGCCCCATGCACCCTGTATGGGCGTGGTTTGGATACGACGAGCCCAATTATACCTACATGAAAGACGGCAAAAAACTGCTGTCTGAGCTTTCGGCGCTTAGTCCCGTACCCGTTTATGTTCGTGCTCACAACCTACTAACCACAGGCGACGGCACTCCCGCGCTCAAGTGGGGCTCGACCAACGCCTACACCGAAGATGCCCAAGGAAATCCTGTGTATGACTGGACAATTGTCGATAAAATTTTTGATACGTACGTCGAACGAGGGATGAAGCCGATGGCTCAAATTGGATTTATGCCCGAGGCACTTTCAACCAAACCCCAGCCCTACCGCCACCAATGGGCGCCTGGCCAGCACTATACTTCGATTTTTACGGGTTGGACTCACCCTCCAAAAGACTACTCCAAATGGGCCGAATTGGTCTATCAGTGGGTAAAACATTCGGTAGAGCGTTACGGCAAAAAAGAAGTAGAAAGCTGGTACTGGGAGCTATGGAACGAACCCGATAGCCCTTACTGGGGCGGTACGGTGCAGGAGTATTGTAAACTATATGATTACTCGGTCGATGCCGTTCGGCGCGCACTGCCAACGGCCAAAATCGGCGGCCCTCACGTCACAGGCCCTGCGGGGCGTCGCGGTGGTGATTTTTTGAAAAAATTCTTGAAACACTGTGTTTCTGATACCAATTATGTGACGGGTAAAATCGGCACTCCCCTCGATTTTATTGCGTTTCATGCCAAAGGTGCACCTAAAGTCGTCAATGGACACGTTCAGATGAACATGGGCACGCAGCTTCGCGATATTTCAACGGGTTTCCAGATAGTCGCCTCTTTTCCCGAATTAAAGCATTTACCTATCGTCATCGGCGAATCTGACCCCGAAGGCTGTGCGGCCTGTGGCATGAAAACTGACCCGCAAAATGCCTACCGCAACGGCACCATGTATTCAAGCTACACCGCCGCGTCTTTTGCCCGAAAATACGCCTTGGCCGACCTCCATCAAGTCAATTTTAAAGGCGCCGTCTCGTGGTCGTTTGAGTTTGAAGACCAACCGTGGTTTTATGGATTTCGCGATTTGGCCACCAACGGCGTGGACAAACCCGTACTGAACGTATTTCGGATGTTTGGCAAAATGAGTGGTCAACGCGTAGATGTCAAAGGAAACTTCATGTATCCCACCTTGACGGTACGGGATTCCAGCGTTCGCCGTACGCTGCCTGACATTGGCGGACTCGCGTCCAAAGACCAACGCAAAGCTTCCGTTATGCTCTGGAATTATCACGACGACGACGTTGCGGGCAAAGCAGCGGCGATTAACCTAACGCTCAACGGGATTCCCACCCAAAAAGTAAAAATCACCCACTACCGCATCGACAGCCAACACAGCAACAGCTACGAGGTTTGGAAAAAAATGGGTTCTCCCGCCAACCCAACACCCGAACAAATCAAGGAATTGGAGAAAGCGGGGCAGTTGATGCAGTTAGGCACATCTCAAACCCAAACCGTTCAAAATAATCAGCTAATTATTGCTACTTCCTTGGAGCGTCAGGGAGTGGGATTGGTGACGTTGGAGTGGTAATTTGGGGTTAAGTTAGGCAGGCTGTACATTTTTTTCCAAAAATGACGAATTTTTGAGCGATTTACGTTTTGTTCGGCATACCATAGTTCATAGTTCTTTTGCAAATTCAACCAAAATCGAGGAGTATTCCCGAAACTTTCTGCCAACTTTATGGCCATTTCAGGGCTAATCCCTGCCCGCCTGTTGACGATGGTCGATAAATTGGCACGGGCAAAATAACGGTATGTATCTTCTACTACCATCTCTATATCAGTATTTTACATAATTGGTTTATATTGTTCTCATTTGTAACGACCCAAATTAAAACTCTCTTCCAATCGAAAAGTAAGGGCGGGCTTCTCCGAGATGATTGATAGAATAATTGATGTGTCCCACAAAATTGTACCATGTTACAATGTCTAGCCCAACACCCGCACCCAGTAAAGGGCGATTTGCCAATTTGCTGTTATTAAGCTCAGGATATTGATTTTTGACATAACCAAAATCTGCGTAGATGTTGGGATAAATCGCCAACGGAAAAGTATTAAACTGTCGAAACTTAATGAATTTACTCAGGTTGAAGGTGCGATTGAGCAATTGATAACGCAAATTAGTTTTTATATAACCATAGTGTTGACCATCAATCACATAGAGTTCATACCCTCTCACCAAATCTCCACCGTAGCCCAAGCCGCGTGTTTGTAGGAAAGGTTGTTGTGCTGGAGTTGAAATTTTCGTTTCGGTATAATAATTAAAAAAAAGCTTCTTTGATAATGGAATAAACTGCCCCCAATTGGCTCCTACTTCCAAAATATTAACGTCGTCGCTGGACAAAACCCCTGTTTTACTAATATAAAATCCGTACAAAAAACCCTTCAAAGCATACTGAGCACGGTCGCGTCGGTCAAAGTAATGGGAGTAGCTGAGTTGAAGGTAATTCTGCTGCTTAATGCCATTTAGAAAGTAGTTGGGGTTGATTCGGGCAATGGTATCCGCTACTTTGGTAATAGAATATTGTGCACTGAATGAGTGGTACCCATAAAACTTAGGTCGATAGGTAAATGTAAGAAAAGGCGCAATCCGCTCACGGGTACGGTTTTCACTTCCCAGAAAAATGAGTTTGTCGGCGCGGGTTCGGTAGGCCACTGTTCGGTTGGTGATTCTGGCAATGCCTACGGACATTCCGAGTTTTTGTTTTTTTCCCAAATAAGGAATGGAATAATAAATATCCAACCGAGGAATAAACCCAAATTCAGCCCTCAGACGTAAGCGATCATTGTTACCAGTTAGGTTTTGATGCAAAATATAGGCACCATAAATCGTTCGACTCAAATCTCGTCCACGTTCATACCACCATTCATTAAAATTGCGATCGGCCAATTGGAAGACAGGAAAAGCCAATAAATACCATTGTTCTTTAACAACTACCTCAAGATCAATGATTTTGGGGGTTGTTGTCAACTTGCCGTCGGCGGTATAAAACGGCAGAGAAAGCGTGTCCGTTATCGGTTTTTTCTTTAGTTCAACAGTTACGAATAGATTAGTATTCAACACCTTGCGTCGATCATATTCAAGTAGTGAATCCAAGGTTTGTGGAGTAAGCGTATCGCCTGTACGTACGTCCATTTCGCGTCGGATAATGCGCTCTTTGGTGCGAAAATTACCCGTTATGGTCACTTGTCGTACTACTATTTTTTGCGTAGTATCGGCAGGAGTTCCGAAAAGAGAGATCCAGAAAACTTGAAAGAGAGAAGATAAGAGCATCATTATTCAATAAATCCATATTTGGCTTTGGCCTTCTCGCGCGACATAGCATTGTAGTGCCACCATTCAGTTTCGATGGAGGTAAAACCTGCCTTTTTCATGACGCGTCGCAGCAATTTTCTATTTTCTACTTGTTGGGGTGTCAATCTCCCTGTTTTCAGCATGACAGCTTCACGGCGGGGTTCGGCTTCTTGCCCAAAAAAATCAAAAATCGTACCCATATCCAGTGCTTTACCACGCTCATCAGCAATGGTTAAATCTACTGCACAACCAAAATTATGAATAGATCCTTTGGCAGGGTCGGCCACAAAATCTTCACGACGATTGTAAGGCAAATGACTCATTCGAGTCCAAAAAATCTTCGTAACGCTTCGCGGACGTGCCCCATCATAGACCAGCAGTGTATAATGTGGTTTTTCCTGTTTCAGAAACTGATTGGCTTTGATGAGTTTTTCTGCTGCCATTGGTTGAAGGTAAGCTCGTTCCAATTCTCCGTACACGTCTTCTTTGCTAATATTATCAGTGGTTGAGTATTTTAAAT